>WGCR01000594.1 GCA_015493675.1 Anaerolineae bacterium | reverse complement strand
GGCGTGTACGAATGGCAGGGCGGGGCCGTGACGCAGTACTACCAAGGCCCGACCGGCCCGTTGGCCCTGCGCCGGACTGGACACAGTGCGGATAACGGCGTAAAATACCTGTTATCGGATCACTTGCGCTCCACCAGCGTGCTGGTGAACCGGGATGGCTCGGTGGCGAGCCGGCAATACTACCATCCCTTTGGCGACGCCCGCGGCGGCCCGTTCAGCACCTTGACAACCAAACGCTACACCGGGCAGTATCACGAGGAGGCGTTGGGGCTCTATTTCTACGGCGCCCGCTGGTACGACCCGCTGCTCGGGCGCTTCACCCAGGCCGACACCCTCATCCCCGATCCTTCCGCGCCCCAGGCCTTCAACCGCTACGCGTACACGCTGAACAATCCGCTGCGGTATACGGACCCGAGCGGGCATCGGTGGGTGGACCCACCCGATGATACCGATAACAGTAATAACAGTGGCGGTCATCATCATGGTGGCTGCGGGCGTGGTGGCGGGCGTCATGGCGGCGGGCATGGCTGGAACTGGCGGCGGTGGACGTATCGCTATATCGTACCATGGATTCCTTTCATCGGCTCGGGCGCACAAATCCACCAGGGCTTCAATACCGCCAAGAGCGCAGCCCAATCGCCTGACTTTGCCCGTCAACAATTGATTTATCAGCAATGGTCGGCGATGAATTGTCCGGGCGTGTGTCATCGCTCGCCCGAGGCCACGGAGGCGGCCTACGGAGAGGACGTGTGGCGCTGGCGCAATCAACCCCGGCCCGACACGCCCCTGGTGGATGCGTACAGCTCGGGCGCGGCCGACGTGGTCAGCGGCGTGATGAGTTTGGCTTTCGAGACGTATGCTGTCGGGCGGGCGGTGGCGTCGCTCCGAATGCCGAAATCTACGCTGAAAGCAACTTCACCCACCAAGCTGGATTTGTTAATGGAAGACATTGAAGGCTGGGTTGGTCAAGGAGATGATATCATTGTCATAAGAAATAAACATGGGGATTTGATCCTTCGAAATTCGGCAAACACTAGACGATTCAGAATGGATCTCAACTATCCCAACCCCCATGAAAATCCTCATATGCACCTGGAATGGAGAGTTGGAAGAAGTGGATGGGAAGGACCGAGAATTTATCCTTTAGACGTTGAGCCACGATAAATCGGAGTATGTATTTATGATTATTTACGATGAAAGTAGCCGAAAACAACTATCGAGCATCACAATTTTGTTAACTCCACAGGAAGCAGATGAGCTGGCAGGCGCATTAGCGAAGTTGACTTCCGAGCCTGGAGACCATGTTCATATAGACAACGAAATGTACACAAAGGAAATCACAGTAGCTATTTACACTTCCAAGAATGTAGATGCTTTTGCCAAACATTTCCGGAAGATGATTGCCGAAGAACTGAGACTAAATCAACAGATTGAGTGAGTATTGCATCCACAATTTAGTTCAGTCTCTATCTAATCGCCCGACTTTGCCCGTCAGCAATTGATCTATCAGCAGTGGTCGGCGGTGAATTGTCCGGGCGTGTGTCATCGCTCGCTCGAGGCCACGGAGGCGGCCTACGGAGAGGACGTGTGGCGCTGGCGCAATCAACCCCGGCCCGACACGCCCCTGGTGGATGCGTACAGCGCGGGCGTGGGCGACGTGGTCAGCGGCGTGATGAGTTTGGCTTTCGAGACGTATGCTGTCGGGCGGGTGGCGTCTAGCTTCCGCTCTTCTGCTCCCATGGCCGAATTTGCGCCTCAGGAACAGACGAAACATTTTCTCAAACATGCACATGAATTTGGCTTTTCTACAGAAGAGGAGTATCTTTCATCAGCAGGAAAATTTGCGGCGCGAGCAGAGAGTAAAAGTGCTGATATTCTTGTACGCATACGAGCGAATGGCGACAAAGTATTATTTGACCTGAACACCGATGAATTTGCTGTCATCCGTTCTGATGGTATTTTTCGGACATACATGAAACCAGATCCAGCTATACATGGATTCAAAACCAACCTTGACTATTTCGAGGCGCAAAAATAATGAGTCAAGAGTACTATGTTTGCCCTACATGCGGCTATGATAAGCTACAAAATCCAGCATGGGATTCTGCTACGGGAACGCCCAGTTTTGATATTTGTCCATGCTGCGGTTGTGAATTTGGTTATAACGATGTAACGGAGCGAAGCAAACGGCAATACTTGTGTGTATGGCTAAAAAAAGGCGCCCGATGGTTTTGTCCTGAATTGAAGCCATCAAATTGGGACGTTCATGCGCAATTGCGACAAATAGGCATTGATGCGACAATTTTCTGTAAAAACGTCAACCAAGCTGAACGTTACCCCTAATAGCCCCTACTCATTTCCGCGGCGATGCCCGCGGCGGCCCGTTCAGCACCTTGACAACCAAGCGCTTCACGGGGCAGTATCACGAGGAGGCGCTGGGGCTCTATTTCTACGGCGCCCGCTGGTACGATCCGCTGTTGGGCCGCTTCACCCAGGCAGATACGATGGCGCCAGAGCCGGGCAATCTCGTACACACTGTAAGGAGTAATGAATTATGACAATTGTCATTGGGGCGATGGTTATGATTTTTTCGTTCATCTTTGGGATCGTCATTGGCATAATTACCACGCCTATAATGTTATCGGTCGCGCCTAATGCAAACCCTCATAAAAATCATCTTGCAAGAAGAAGCAGGAAATGACTAAATCTGAGCATGGCTGGGTTGACCCGCTGGCCCATCGCCGACTCATCTTGATCAGCGGCGTGATAGCCTTTTTCCTGGCCAATGAGTTTTTGAGCGTGGCTCGTCGCACCGTCGCATTGCCTGGATGGCAAACGCCCATCACCGACAAAACTGTCGCTAATGTACTTTTCTATTTGTTGCTTCTCTACGGCTTTTTCTTGATCGTGGGATCATTGGCTGGATTGAGAGCATTGGCAAGAAATGCGGATCTTCAGGCCCGATTGCAACAGCAATGGCTTTTCCAGCACCCCATTCTCGTGCAGATTCTGGCATTCGTTGAGCATGGCGTGAGTGCATTGCTCTATATTTTACTGACTTCTGATGAGGAAAGGGGCGTTATTCTGGCTTCGTTGCTCATCCTGCATGTGGCGGTCGCCTTGCTATTCGCTCCGCGAATGGCACAGGGGGCGCCTCGGCGCTGAAACCGCCTGGCCCGAAAATGTCGTCCTCGACCAGCCCGGGTACAGGTAAAAGATCGCGTTCTTTTGCCCGGCGATGATATTGCGCTATACTTGCCTCAAAGCTTCATCCCCGACTCTTTTTGTAATCTAAATGGGCTCATAAATCTTGCAGAGACATAAAAATGAGAGAGACAGTGATGACGAAACCAGATTTCTGGGATGGCGTGATGATCATCTTTTCCTTGCTGTTGTTTCTATGGAGCCTTCACCTTTTTCGTCATCCCGAGACTTTGACGCCCGACAAGTTTCTTTATCGATGGCTATATAACCGATTCGTCGGATTGACCGAATTTGGGGACAAAGAAGACGTTCATCTGACCACCAGACAAATAAGGCGATATGCGGTTTTCGTTATGGGGGTTTCTGTATTCGGTATTGTATATTGGATGTATAAACTCTTTTTTCCCTAAATCCATAACTGCCAACGTATGCCGTTTGATTGCCTTTACTGGAATGTCGCCTGGTTGAGCCGTCCTGCCGTAGGCGTGTGCGAGGAGACGCCTATTTGGCCCCCAACGGGCATCGGCATGTCGCAATGATGGGGCAGCCGTTATCACCAGATTGCCAACGAATAAAATTCACGTATCCGCCCATCTGATGTTACCAATGGACAGCCAAGCACGTTCGCCGTTGCAACGATAATGCGATCTGCGGGGTCTTTATGGTGCCAATCCAGCTCAATACTCTGCAACCAGATTTCCAATTCGGTCGGATGAATTTCGACGCGCTCGGTTTCCAACAAATGGCCCACATACGCCCCGACGCTCATGGGAAGAACGAGTTTTCCGCGATGTATTTTCCAACCGATTTCCCAAATGCTCACGGCATTGACAACATAGGTGGAACTTGCTTCCATTGCCTCAATGGCATTGGCGCTAAGTTTTTCCGGAGCAAACGTCTAAAACAGAAGCGCCGATGTATCGAGAACAATCATTGCAATGCTTCCCAATCTTCGGCTGTTGGTGTGTTGATGTCCTCTTCAAGTATCCGCATTTTTCCCCGATAAGGCGCGAAGACTTCATCGACTTTTCGTCTTGACTTGATTGGATGAATGACGAGGGTTGGCCGATTGCGATCTGCGACGATTAACGCCTCGCCGCTTTCTTCGATTTCCCGAAAGATGCGTAGCATGTTCGCCTTGAGTTTGCTTTTCGAAATCGTTCGAGTCATTGGCATTTCTCCTGACTATGGTCATGGCCATGGTCATGTCCTATCACAAACTCACTAACACTGCAAAACGACAATATATGCCATCCTTTCGACTCGACGCGGCCCAGGGTGGAAGGCGGAATTCAGTGCTGATGACGGCGTAGAATATTTGCTATCGAACCGCCTGAACTCCACCAGCATGCTGGTGAACCAGAATGGGGCGGTTGTGGCTCTCTTCGAACTCTCCCTTTTGCGCGACGACGATGTGCGCTATACTTATCGCGTGGGCAGCGAGTTTGATTTTTCTCTGCAAACTGCATATCGCTACGCGGGCCAGCGGCTTGATGCTGATACGGGCTTGCACTTTTACAACGCCCGCTTCATCCTGGCGGACACGATCGTTCCCAACCCGGGCGACCCGCAGAGCCCGAATACGCATCGCAGGATTGGCGGGAAAGCTTTTTTCAATGCTTATGGTCATTCACTGACCAAAGTTTGGAGGTTTTTTGGTGGAAATTAGCAAACGACATAAAATTTATCTGCTCATCGTTGTCACGTTGGCGGTGGCGTTGGCTGTGCGATGGCTGTATTTTCACAACAAATGGCGCACCGTGGAGATGAAAAAAGAGAAATATGAAATCAGCTATCCTGCAGACTGGTTTGATAGTACCCATAAAGCTATTCGAGGGCCGGTGGGCAGGTGGATCAGCCTGGAAGTTACCAATTTTCCCTTTGTCAACAGTATGATGATTCGGGTTTATGATGACTTCAAGTCTCCGACAACAGATGATGCTGAACATTGGGCGACAAGGATTATCGAGAAGGATGGATGCAAGACATGGTCACAACCTGAGGAAGTCCACATATCGTCAGCGATCTCACCAGGAGTCATGCTGGTGTGCGTCGATGATGTGGACTATTATCGTAAGATAGTCGCTTTCACACATAACGATCATGTTTATGCAGTTGAGTTATTAGCATTCAAAAGTCGTTGGGAAAAAGGAAACCATGTCCTTGAAAAGGTGCTGAAATCACTTACGTTTTTTGATTGATGTAGAGTGAATTAATATGGATATTAAATATATCGCGAAAACACTTCAAAAGCAGCACAACTGGGTTGAAGCTGCCAAGGCTTGGCAAAATGTATTGGATGATAATCCAGACAGCCAGGAATCTTTACGTAACATCGCATATTGTTACCACATGCAAGAACGTCATCAACTTGAAGAAGCAGCGATCAAGAAATTAACTAGCATAGCAAAATTGGAAAATGAGTCAGTTTTTGCAATTGCCCGCCATTACCTTCTTCACGGGCATCCAGATATAGCTTTGAAATACTTCATGAAACTTCAGGGGAATGATTATAGAATCATCGAAGTCTTTGCTGGCATTGCGGAATGTCAAATAAGCTTGGGGCAAGAAGTAGATGAAGGTCTGGTTTCAAGGCTTGTTGAGTTTTCTCAGTCAGAAGATTTGAGCTGGAAAGAGCGATATAAACTATGGCAAGTCTTTCTAAAATTGCATAGATATCGGAATGCAATCAAGAGTGTTGGGTCCATGCTGCTTAAGGCTAGAACTGTACGTCAATTTATTCTTGCCATCTTAATGGTATGTAGTTCTCCTTTTCTGGCCTTCTCGTTTACCACGAAAACAAACCGATCGCTAATAGCCTTGTTGATAGTTCTTGCGCTATTTGTTCTTCCTCTGTTTTGGAAGATTGTGTTTGCGGTTCTCATTATGATGCCAATTGTTAGTATAATAATGCTCATGTTTTGGGATAAAAGATGGCGTGAATGGCATTATATTGTAATCTTGAGTGCTGTGGTATTGTTTATTCTTGCCATCATCGTCATTTCCCTGCAACTATGATGGAATCGTTTTGTCGTGATCCACAGGATACCCACCGGCCTGCCTTCTGCCAATTTCAGTACTTCACGATTTTGCCAAGCGGAAGGAAAGATTTTCCAAAGTGTCCTGCCGAGTAGTTGAATAATGGGGTGAACAGCCCAACTTACTACTCAGCAGGACAATCCACATGATACAGCAAGCTCAATTGACAGCCAAAGAGATACGT
>WGCR01000593.1 GCA_015493675.1 Anaerolineae bacterium | reverse complement strand
TCGATGGGCAGATTGCCCCGGCTGAGTCCAAAAGCGAGAATAGGGCGACCGATGAAATTGATGACGTTGGTCAGGGCCAGAGGGGTGTAGAATTTGGTGAGATAGCGCAGGCTAATGCGATCTTCGGACGGCTCCAGTTGGCTCAATGGCCCGTGCAGGATGGGAAGGGTGTAGATGTAGGAAACGATGGCCCCTGTCACCACGCCGGCGACAAGAGAAAGCCCCGCCAGGGGCGCGCCGGGCAGGATGTGGAAATAGCCGCCGATGATCGCCACGCTTGCGGTGGCGATGAGTCGCAAGACCATGGTGAACCCCACCTGATCGGTGTATCCAAACCGGATCATGACCCCCTGCCACAGACGGCGATAGGCCACCACTGCCGACCACGGAAACATGATGAGAAAAGTCTGGCGGGAGGGCTCCACCAACTGCTCGGGCGCGCCGATGAGCGCATCCACCAGAAAATTGTAGGCGGGCGTGAGCGCTACCAGCAGATGCAACGCGGTGATGCCCGTCGCCAGCAGTGTGGTGAAGCGCAAAAGCTGGCCGTAGGATTGTTTCCCCTTGGCCAGAGCCGTGCTGGCAGTGAGAAGCATGATGATGGGGCCTTCGATGAGCAGGGCCAGGGAAAAGGTGATGCCGAAGGCCGCCAGTTGTTCTTTTGGCTGGGGCAGGCGGGCAATCACCGCAGCAAGGATGGGCTGCTCAAGGGCCATCATGACCCACATCAGAGCCAACGGCAGCCAGAAACGGAGGATATAGCGTTGCGAAAGCGTCATGAAAGGGGATTGGCGATAGGGCGGGATGAAGCCGCGCCGGAAATCGGACGCGCTCGCCCGATTATAGAGCCCCCCTGACGCTTTCGCAACTGGCCCGCGGCTTCAAGCCCGCCAATCCGGAAAAGGCGCTGGTGGCGCCCGATGACATCATGTCATCTTCATCACGACTTTGCCGATGACGTTGGCGGCCTGGTCGGCCTGATCCGCCGCATTGGAGATGTGACGATAGACTTCGCGAGTGCGCAACATCATCATCACATGATGCACATCCTCCGGACCTTCGAAAAGATCGCTCACTGCCTGTCGATATAGTTTTTCCACCTGATTCTCCCGCCGCTTGGTGCGCCGCGAGTGATCCAGCGCCACCAAAGGATTTTTCTCCAGGCGCTGCATGGCCATCAGCAGTTCATCGCTGGCTTCCCGCACCCGTAACACCATTTCCTGCAAGAAGTCGTCTGTCTGGACGTTCAGGAGCTTCATCTCCAGAATCGTGGTGTAACAATAATCCAAAACGTCATCGAGAAAAAGTGATAGTTCGAAAATATCTTCCCGGTCGAAAGGGGTGACAAAGGTTTTGTGCAGTTCGTCGATGAGTACGCGGCGGGTTTCATCTCCCTCCTTTTCGCATTTTTCGACGATTTCCGCGTCATCGGGATTGCCTTCTTTGACGAAACGTTCCAGGGCCTGAGCCCCGCGTTGTAGCACTTCCGCCTGCTCGCGGAGAAGACGGATGAATGTATTTTCCTTGTTGCTATTTGGTAAAATGCTCATAAATTACTGACTCCGAAGGGATGGAATGAGAGAGGCTTACGCCCCGAGGAAGATGCGCAGGATGGGATAGAGGATGGCGGCCAGCAGCGCGGTGATGGGGACTGTGATCAGCCAGGCAATGGCGATATCGGTGAGATTCAACCATCGCACCTGACTCTTGCGTTCGGCCGCGCCCACGCCCACGATGGTGGAGCTGACCACATGGGTGGTGCTGACAGGCCCGCCCAGAAAGGAAGCGCCAAAGATCACCAACGCCGATGCAAGCTGCGAAGTAAAGCTATGCACAGGGCGAATGCGGTAGAATTTGCCGCCCAGGGTGTGGATGATGCGCCAGCCGCCGCTGGCCGTGCCCAGCCCGATAGGGATGGCGCTGAGGATGATGACCCAGTCGGGCACATAGAAATGATCCTGAAATCCCAGGGTCACCAGGCCCATGACGATGATGCCCATCGCCTTCTGGGCGTCGTTCGTGCCGTGAGAAAGCGCCAGAGCCGTCGCCGTGAGAACCTGCGCCCGGTTGAGGTTGTTGTTGATTTTAGGTGATGCGCCTCGGGCCAGCCAGTAAGTCAGCTTCAGCAGAATCCAGCCGATGATGAAGCCCAGGATGGGGGAGAGAAACAGCGCCAGAGCGATTTTCATAAGCCCATCCATTTTGATGATGCTAACGCCGCCGTAAATCAGCGCCGCTCCCACCAGACCGCCCGCCAGCGCGTGGGAAGAGCTGGAGGGAATGCCAAACCACCAGGTGACGATATTCCAGAGATTGGCGGAAGTCAGGGCGGCGATGAGCGCGGTGATGGTGATGGCGGAGGGATCCACCAGATCCTTGCCGATGGTGGTGGCGACGGCTACGCCAAAAAGCAATGGACCTACAAAGTTGGCCGCAGCAGCCAAAAGCAGCGCGGCGCGGGCCGACATGGCGCGGGAGGCGATGATGGTCGCCACGACATTGGCTGCATCGTGAAAACCGTTGAGAAAGTTATAGAGAAGCGCCAGCGCAAGCAGGATGCCGAAAATGATGTATGGATTCATAGAGATGATTGAGTAAGCGTGGGGTAACTACTAAGGTCTCACCACCACTTTTTTGCCACGAAGACATGAAGATGATGAAGGCGCAAAGTGTTTTTCTTTAGTTTTTCCTGGTTCAACCGGATTTCGTGGGGTGTTCCGACCTCCGGGAGGTGGACGGGTAGTTTTTGGCTTGACCTGGCGGTTTTCGTCCACCTCCCGGAGGTCAAAAAGCAGTCAACCCCCTGAAATCCAAAAGAGCCTTTTTCCTTTGTGTCTTCGAAAAATTTCGAGT
The DNA here is from genome assembly GCA_015493675.1 of Anaerolineae bacterium. Lineage (GTDB taxonomy): Bacteria > Chloroflexota > Anaerolineae > J102 > J102 > M2005. Next base: position 1,169 of record WGCR01000593.1, on the reverse strand, counting down.
CTTCGTGGTTTTTTGAGGCTTAAAGTCGAGTGCGTTAGCAGTTACAGTGTGAGAGAAAAAGTGTAAGGCGGTGATCTCCCTTCATGCCACCAGGCCAGAAACAGTGATGCCATCGAAGAGAGGGGATGCTGAGGGATGAAAAGAGCGCCAAACGTTCGATGGAACAATGTTTGACGCTCGGCACAGAACAACAGCGTCAGACAAAGTTAGCCAGTTAGAGTGATGCGAGGAGGTTCGCTGCCGAAATCCACCTGAGACAGCCAATCGCCCTTCATGCGCATGGTCTCGTTGGGCAGAAGATGGCTGAATTTCTGCTCATACAGCGTCTTTTGCCCCTGCTGCACCCGCACCACGCCGCCATCGATGAATTGTCGGACGCGGAAGGAGACGCGCTTCAGGGGCGAAGGCGCGTCACTATCCGAGACGACATTTGGGAAGACCCAGGTGATGGGGGATTCGGTCAGGATGGAGAGGCGTCGCCCGGGCCAGGCTTGCCCTTGCAGGAAATCAGCGATAGGTCCGGCCGCGAAGCGGCCCTCCATGGCGCTGGTGGCTGCGGTTTCGGCCCCGCGCAGCAGGTTGCCGGCAGCGAACACGCCCGGCAGCGACGTGCGGAACTGGCCATCGATACGGGGGCCTTTCGTGCCTGCATCGAGCTCCAGCTCGCCTTTGCGGGCCACCTCGTGTTCGGGAATCCAGTCGCCGGTGAAGACCACGGTGTCACAGGGGATGATCTGGCGCTGGCCCGTGTTCAGGTTTTCGACCTCCACCCCTTCCACCCGTTTGCGACCCAGGATGAGCGTCACGCGAGAGGAGGCGCGTACGGGCGTGCGATGCCGCACATCCATCAGCCACCATTTGGCGGGCGCATAGTGGAAATAGAGCTGATCCCGGGGGAATTCGGTGATCATGGCCGCCACCGCCACGCCCGCGCCGGTCAGCGTCATAAACGCCGAAAGGCTGACGCCCTCGGCGCCCACGATGACCGCGCGTTTGCCCACGGGGAGATGCTGTTCATCTACAAATCGTTGCAAGGAGCCGGTGGTGAAGATGCCGCGGGGGCGGTAGCCAGGGGTCAGGCGGGCGGCGCGCGGGCGTTCGCGCACGCCCGTGGCCAGCAGAATTGCCTGGGCCTCGATGGCGCCCAATCCTTCCGGACTGGTGAAGGT
>WGCR01000592.1 GCA_015493675.1 Anaerolineae bacterium | reverse complement strand
GATACCGGCGGCATCGGCCCGACGCACCAGGTCGCCAATGACTCCGGCGCCATCTCCCGGCCCGGTGTTGAACCAACTGACCGAATGGACAATGATGTCCGCCCCCTGGGCAATGGCCGCATCCACGGCCTGCTCCAGTTCCAGCTCGGTGTTGATAGCGTAAAGCGAGAGGGCGGCGCCCGGCGCCACATCATAAACGATCTCCGCCACGGCTGAACCATGCGCAACACTCTCGAAACCGCCATCCGCACGGAAGTTGCGAATGTTGACATACGCGGGCAGATCGCCCTGGTTTTGTAATGTGCGCCAGCCGCTGAAGCCGAGATCGATTATCACGATCGATTGTCCGCTGCCATTCCAGCCAGAATTCACCCACGGATAAATCCCGGCAGGGGCCAGTCCCTCACTGATGACGAAATCGGCGACATGGGGCAAAGGTGGGCGCACGCTGCGAACGCCCGGCAAAGCGGCCAATCGCCCCAGTGCTGCGCGTGGCGCCCGCACCTGATAAACGTTTCCCCGGCGATATTCCAGTTCGACGCCCGGGGGCAAACGCAGATCATCCCCCGCTTCGACCATCACCCGCAGGTGATCCGGCCCGGCCCAGATGTGCAGCGCCCGGGCTGTGGCTTCATCACCAGACGAGCCGGGAGCGTCATTCCGGAACGGGCGCAGGCTGGCTGCCAGGGGCGAAGCGCCCGGTTTCGGCGTTTCGGCGGATGGCCGCGTCCATCCCTGCACGCCCGCCGCCAACAAAAGCAGGATGCCCAGGGACAGAGTAAGAGTCAGTAATTTTCTCATGACATTGTGCAAAATATCAGATCGTTTTTTCGAAAAAAGTCACGCCAAAGGCCCGAGCGCCGCCGTGGACGCCCAGAATGGGCCCCGCCTCATCCACCAGAATCGCTTCGCGGGGGAAATCGAGCGCAGGGGCGACCATGTCCGCCAATTGCTCGGCGAATTGCGGGGCGCGTGTGTGAGCGACGGCAACGCTCTCCGCCCGCTTGCCGCTGATTATTTCAATGAGATGGCGCATCCCGTTTTTGGGACTGCGCACAGCGCCGGCAAAGGTCAATTCCCCTTCATTCATGCTCAAGGTGATCTTGATGGAAAGCATGGAGGACATGCGTTTGATGGCGCTCATGGCCAACGCAATACGTCCGCCGCGCTGGATGGCTTCCAGCGAATCCAGATAAAGAAGAAGACGCAGGCGGCTGCGGGCGTCTTTCAGATCGGCGAGAATGGCGGCAACGCCGGCTCCCTGCTCGATGCGCTCCGCGGCCCGCAGGACCAGCAGCCCCACGCCCAGCGAAATGGCCCAGGAATCGAACACATGCACCCGGCCGTGGAATTCGCTGGCTGCGAGCAAGGCGCTGTTGTAGGTGCTGCTGTGTTTGCTGGTGATGGTGATGGCGATGACTTCATCCGCCTGTTCCAACGCCTGGCTGAAAGCGTCGCTGAACGCTGCGGGCGATGGCGCAGCGCTGCGAGGGATTTCGCCATCAGCGAAGCGCTGCCAGAAGCGTTCGCAATTTTCATCAGTATCAGGTTGTTCGTCTTTCCCGAAATGAATCAGGAGGGGAACCACACGGATGTGGTAGCGTTTGAGAAGATCGGGCGACAAATCATTGCTGCTGTCGGTGACCAGAGCGATTCGAGTCATGGTGAACCTGTGGAGGGAATCCTGCGAGCGGGGCGGGATGAGGAGAATGGCGGCAGTTCGCCCCGTGGATCGGATTCAGGGACGACGCCAACTGGCGCTGGTCGCCAGGCCGAAAACTGCCCGTCCACCTCCCGGAGATATCCGTGGTGAAATGGTCTTTTTTCAGTGGCGTCTTTCGTTTTTCTGATGCGACCGGGCATCAGTCACCGGAGATGGACTCTGTCCCCAAAATCCATTTTTCGTATAAAGGCTCGGGATCGATGCCGCCCACTTCTTCCACGATGTCCAAAAAGTCATCGGGCGTGGGCGTTTTGAATCGATAACGATCAATGAATGTACGCAGAACTTCCAGATACTTGTCCCGGCCCATTTCCTGGTACAGGCTATCGAAAAAAAGCGCGGATTTGGCGTAAACCAGGATCTCGTAGTTGGTGCTGTTGAAGGCGGTCACATACTGGCCCACGGGCGTATCGTAGCCGTTATCCTGCACCCATTTGACCGGAATTTCCCAGCGACGAATACGAATGCGATCGGCCACATCCTTGCCGTAGAGTGTTTCCATATAGAGCAGGCTGCTATGTTCGGCCAAGCCTTCATCCAGCCAGGGATAGCGGTAGGGATCAGAGCCTACCAGAGCGTACCACCACTGATGTGAGATTTCATGGGCGATGAGGATTTCCTGGCTGCTGGCGACATCGCGATAAACGTCCTGCCCGATATAGTTGAGCTTGGGATATTCCATGCCCAGATAACGAGTGGGGGCTTCGGTGACGTCGAGTTCTGTGTAAGCGTAGGGGACAAAAAGACGGTCGTACACGCGCATAACCGCTGCGGAGTAGGCCATAGCGGATTTGCCCGAATTTTCATCCTGAGGCAAATAATAACTATTGATGGCATTGCCGTCCACGGTCTGGCTCAGCTTTTTCAGGTCTTTGCTGATGACCATGGTCCATTCGCGGGCGGGCCCGGTCACAAAATGATGATCCACCCAGCCAGCTTCGCTGCCGGAGGTGTGGGTTATCTCCACCCCCGAAGTGATGATGGCGTAATCGGCGGGAAGGGTGGCTGTGACGGAGTAAAACGCCTGGTTGGTAATGGCGATATCTGCGAAGGATGGCGGGACTTCCAGCCTCCAGGGATTTGCCGGGTTTCCGGTCTGGCGGGCGAGCATGGGGTAAGCATAGGGCAGACTGAGGATGCCCTCACTCTTGCCAAAGAGGACATAGCCGTTTCTTTCGGGCGCCAGCACCTCGAATTCAATCTCCAAATCCTGATCCTGTCCGGACTGAAGTTCGTTGATAAGGGTAATGCGAACGGCGGTGTTCTGGATATCTTCGACAAACCCTGTGGCGAATTTATCGGGCAGGGTGCGCACTGCCGTCACCTTCATCAACCCGCCCAATTGCGGCAGATTGGGATAGAGACGAATATAGACATCCCGCATAATCTTGCCGCTGAGATTACGGAAATGCACCTGTTGCACCCCTTTGACGACGCGGGTTTCGGGATCAATGCTGAACCGGAGGTTATAGCGGGGCGTGCTTCCGAAGTCAAAATCCGCGGGCAGGGCGTCCTTGTGAAAGGCGGGATAATAAATCGCCATTGGGTCCGCCTGTTTTGGTTGCGCTGACTGACAGGCGGTGACGGCAAGCAGTAAGCTGAGCAGGAAGATGGGAAAGAGAAGCTGGCGCAGATATTTCATAAGGCAAGATGACCGCAGACGCATCCATTCCGCCGCCGTCTCTGGCGCACTCGACGACCATTGGATATACTTGGAGACATAATCATCTTCTGATATTATGCCACAATCGGGCATTCCCCGAAACAAAAGCAAGCCCGGTGAGAGATAACATGCCTGCGTTCTCTCCAGTGGCAATTGTGACGTCCCCCACTCGCAGAAGGAAGCAATCATGTCCCCCAAAATAAAAATTATCATCAGCGACACTCATATCGGCGCGGGCGGCGTTCAAAATGGCAACCGGCTGGAAGATTTCACATCGGATCAGACGTTTTTCCGATGGGTGCATCGTCTGATTGCAGAATCGGAAAGGAGGGGAGCGGAGATCACCTTTATCATCAACGGCGATTGGATCGAGTTTTTACAGGTTCCGGATGTCGAAGCTTTCGATCCATCCAGGGTTTATCCGGAAGAATCTTACACAGATCGATCTGTTACGGCGGCGTTGCAACGACTGGAGGTGGTGCATGCCGGCCATCCGCTGGTGTTTCAGGCCCTGGCTGATTTTCTCTCGCCCGGCCCGCGGCGACGCTCTCTGGTGATACTTTTCGGCAATCACGATCCGGAATTGGCTTACCCACAGGTGCAGGAGCGCCTGCTGACGCTGCTGGGCGCCCGCGGGCGTAAACGCGATCTGGTTCGCATTGGCGAGCGCAGCTATTTCGAGGACGGCGTCTACGTAGAGCATGGCAATGCCTATACCGAACGCATCAATCGTTTCACTGATCCTGATCACCCGTTCGATACCGAGACGCCTGAACTCATCGAACGCCCGGCTGGCTCTTATGTGGTCACCGATTATTTCAACCGCATCGAGCGGCAGCGTCCCTGGATCGATGGGGTGCATCCCATGAGCTCGCTGATTTTCTATGCTCTGGCCTACGATCCGGTCTTTGCCCTGCAGGCCCTCAAAGCCTTCTTGCTGGCGGCTCCCGATCTGCTGGTGGATGTCGTTGCCGCCGCTCCCGAGGAGCGGGCGGGTGAGGATATGCTGGAC
>WGCR01000591.1 GCA_015493675.1 Anaerolineae bacterium | reverse complement strand
ATCCAGCGTGAGATGGGCTGGCAGCGTTGTCGGGTTGGTGGACATGGCCTGCCTGACCTGATAGCGGGAAAGGATATCCCGCAGTTTTTGCTGCTGCACCTGCGCCACTGCGGCGCTTTCCAGAAACCAACCGATGAAGGCCATCCATAAGCCGTCGAAAAGATCGCCCGCAAAAACCATGATCAGGCCGACAAAGATAAATCCGTAGGCGATAAGCCGCCCCGTGTTGGCGGCAATGAGGGTGGCTTTGTGCGTATCATGTGTGGCTCCCCAGATGAACGCCCGCAAAACCCGCCCGCCATCCAGCGGAAAGCCGGGGATGAGATTGAACAGAAAGAGCATCAGGTTGACATAGCCCACATAGCGGAAGATAGCCAGCAGTTGGGGCACGGGCGTCATCACCGCCAGGCCGCTGAACAGCAGCCCCAGCAGCAGGCTGACGATAGGCCCGGCGATGGCGATCCAGAACTCGGAGCTGGCGCTCTTGGGTTCTTCCTGAATCTGGGCGACGCCGCCGAAGATGAAGAGCGTGATCTCCCGCACGGGAATATGGTAATGCCGGGCGGCGGTGGCGTGCCCCAGCTCGTGCAGCAACACGCTGACAAAAAGCAGTATGGTTGCCAGCGCCCCGATAGCCCAGTATTCCCATGAAGCCCAGCCAGGAAATTGCGCCGGGAAATAAGTGGCTCCCAGACTCCATGTGAGCAGCGCCAGGATGAGGAACCAGGAGTAATCCAGGTTGATGGGGATGCCCGCAATGCGGGCGATGCGCAGATGTTTGGATGTCATTTTGAGAAGATGTGTGGGGGGAGTGAGGGGAGGGGAGGCGACCAGGTGATCGACTGGCTAAGCGACTGATTCCCTGATGCTTTCGAAGTCGTCCCAGTCTTCGGCGATGAAGGCGATGATCAGCTCGGTCAGGCCGTCGGGCGTTTCGATCATGGGGCTGTGGCCGGCGCCGTGCAGAATCTCCAGATTGCCTGCGCCCGGGATGGCCAGCAGCGTCATGTGCGCCTCTTTTTCTTCCAACATGATGTCATCTTCGCCCCGCACGATCATCACCGGCAGGGTGAGACGGCGCAGTCTGTCGCCCGGACGCCACGCGTCCAGCCCGCGGGCAATGGCGGGCAGCGTCAGCGGAGCCAGCGTAGCTGCATCTTTGAGATAATGGGCGAATTCGGGACCGGACACATCCAGGTGCGGGGCGCTGGCGTGCAGAGCTTCGGTCAACAACTCCGGGTCGGAGACCATGCGCTCCAGCAAAGGATAAGCCTCCTGCGGCGTCTGTGCGCCTGACGCGGGCACTGGCCCCACCAGCGTCAGGGTGACGACCCGCTCAGGAGCCATGAGCGCATATTCCATGGCGACGGGCGTGGCGGTGCTGTGGGCGACCAGATGCACCCGCTCCAGCTCCAGCGCATCCATGACCGCGATAAGATCGCGTAAGCGGGCGGGGACGCTGTATCGCTCCAGGCCCTCGGGGCGATCTGAGCCCCCATAGCCGATGGCGTCGTAGGCGATGCCGCGCCAGCCCTCGGGCAGCCGCGTCAGCACGGGCTCCCACCAGCGAGATGTCCCCAGATTGCCGTGCAGGAAAAGCAACGTCGGGGCGTCGCCTGTGCGCTCCCGATAGTGGAATTTTCCCCGGCCGCTTGTCATAAAGGTGTTAGGTGTGTTCACGTTTGATGGAGTCGAGGTAGGTGATGACATGATTGGCGTATTCGTCGGGCCTTTCAAGATGCGGGGTGTGGCCCACATGAGGCATGAGCAGAAATTTGGAATCTTTGAGCCCGTTGGCGATGGCCTGGCTGTGACTTACGGGAAAAAAGGGGTCGCGGCTGCCGTGGATGATCAAGGCGGGGCAGGTGATGCGGGACAGCGCATCTCGTTCGTTCCAGCGGAAGAAGGCGGGATCCAGCCAGCGTTCCCGCCAGCGGCGAATGACTTGATGGGCCTGGTCGCCATGGGCCCGCCGCATCGCTTTCATGAATCGCGGGTACTGGCCCAAGGTCTCCTGAAAATGCCGAAATCCCGCGGCCAGGCTATCCTTTTCATACCACAGATGCGGTGATTCCGCTACTACCAGCGCCACTCGCCGGGGATGCGCCGCGGCTGCCAGCAGGCTGATGGCGGCGCCGTCGCTGTTGCCTGCCAGCGCTGCATCCTCCAGGCCCAGCGCGTCCATCAGGGCAATGAGATCGTCCCGATGGTGATGCAGGTAGTCCAGAGGCCAGCTTTCTACCGGGTCGGAGCGCCCGAAGCCGGGCCGGTCGTAGGCGATGGAACGATACCCTGCTTCCGCCAGCCGCGGCATGAGATAGCGCCAGTCCCGGCTGGAGCCGGTGGCGTTGTGCAGCAGAATAACGGGCGGGCCGTCGCCCTCGATCTGGTAATAGACATGGCGGCCATTCAGATCAATGAAAGGCATGGCTGGTTGTGTGCTCAGGAAAATCAGCGCGGGCTCCGGGCTGAACGCGTCGGAATCCTGTCTGATTATAGAGCCCCGGACAGCCTTTCGCAACCGGTCGGGCGCATGACATTTTGTTGCGCATCGCTGTGTCGTTTGCTATGCTATTGAAACCTTTTTGTAACTATACACCTACCCTTTCATAACGAGGCAAAAACCACGAAGACACGAAGGCACAAAGACACGAAGGGAAAAATAGAAGTTTTTCTTCGTGTCTTCTTAAACCTTCGTGCCTTCGTGGCAAAGCGTTGTGTGGGATACCTGTATAGTTACACCTTTTTGGAGTTCGAATAGTTGTCGTATTTTGCAATGATGTTATTATCAACCCTGCCAGTGTTTTTCTATACAATTTTTTCTCTGGCTCTTTTTGATTTCAGAGGGTGTCTGCTTTTTGCACCTCCGGGAGGTGGACGAAAGCCGCCAGGCCAAACCAAAAGCTGCTTGTCCACCTCCCGGTGGTGCGAAGACCCCACAAAATTCGACTGGGCCTTTTCTTTCAGATTTCCGCCGACTTGGCGGATGCTGATTGGAAACGGGTGATTCTATGCGATTCGAGGAATATAAATTTCTTGTCTATTCCGACCTTTATCGACTGATCGGCAGAAGCAATTTGCGGGCGTTGATCAGGTTTATGGTGCGAGGTGAATCCTTCAAATACGTTTTCTGGATGCGCACCTGTCGTTATGCTTCCACCCGGCGCTGGCTCAGATACACCTTGCTTCCCCTGGCGCGTTTTTTTCTCCATCGTCTCAAATATAAATTGGGGATATCCATTCCCTACACAACGCAGATCGGGCCTGGATTTTATATCGGCCATTTCGGAGGCATTGTCGTCAACAGCCACAGCGTCATCGGCAAAAATTGCAATATGTCCCATGGCGTCACCCTGGGCCAGGCCAATCGGGGATCGAGAAAAGGCTATCCGCAGATTGGCGATAATGTTTATATCGGGCCGGGCGCGAAGATCGTGGGTAATGTGAAGATCGGAAATAATGTGGCCATTGGCGCGAATTGCGTGGTCACCAGGGATGTCCCTGATAATGCCGTGGTCGTTGGCGTCCCGGGGCGGGTGATCTCCTCTCAGGGATCAGCGGGATATGTCAATTTCACCGATTACGAGGATGTGATCGGAGGCTGAAACCGGCCGGGCGCACCCGCACGGGGCGATTAGGCTGCGGCTGCTGCCCGGGCTTGCAGGCTCAGGAATGCGCTTTCGGCGGCAATGGCCAGGGTGTAGGCGGCCGCTGCGATGATGATGCCGGGCGCGTCAAAGAATTTCAGGCCCGCGAGCATCACCAGAATGAGCACGCTGACGTTGATGGTGACGGCAACGGAGACAGGACGGGTTTTGCGGACATGCACCAGCAATCCTCGTTGCAGAGCGATGGTAAAGGCCAGCAGGGCGGCGGGAGCGATGAGAAGGGTGGGCCAGGGGGCCAGATTGACCAGATCGGCAGGCAGGCCCGAGATGACGCCGTACCAGATGTCGTTCAGGGGGGTGATGGCAATAACCGCCAGGATCAGCGTGGCGATGCTTCCGACCAGCAGCGCGAAGCGCTTGAGGACGGGACGGGCGTTGGTGTGATGGGCCAGGGCCACCACGACCTCCTGATAGGCGAAGCCAATGCTGCGAAAAAGGAATGCCAGCGAGTTGAGCACCGGCCACAACGCCAGCGATTCGATGGGCAGATTGCCCCGGCTGAGTCCAAAAGCGAGAATCGGGCGACCGATGAAATTGATGACGTTGGTCAGGGCCAGAGGGGTGTAGAATTT
>WGCR01000590.1 GCA_015493675.1 Anaerolineae bacterium | reverse complement strand
GATAAAAACAGATAAAATCAAAACGATCTGCGAAAATCTGTGTGCATCAGATGTGTCTGCGTTCTATTTTAATTCCTCATCGGCGTGCAGTCGATCATGGCATCTGTTTCGTAAATAGAACGCGGATGAACGCGGATAAATCGTGAAAATCTGTGACCGAAGGCCGTGTGAATCCGTGTCCGCATTTTCATTCCTCATCGGCGCGCAGCCGCTCGTGGCGCCCGCTTCGTAAATAGGACGCAGACAAAGGTCAATGATTGATGAACAATGATTAAAGGGCAGAACGGTGTGGTTTTTGCTTTGATCATTACTCATTAATCATTGAGCCCCTACTCATGCCGCCGAGGTTGTTTCCGTCAAACCAACCTGACAGGTTCCTTTGACAACGACTCAAATCCTGGCACGCCTTGTTGGCTGAGAGCGACGTCTTCTGTAGCAAGATTCACCAGAACCTGTCAGGTTTGAGTGAAAAAAGACAGCCTCACGGTCTACGTTAGCAGTTCCATAAAATCAGGAAAATCTGCGGGCATCAGAAGTTTCTGCATTCCACCTTCATTCGTTACCGGCGCGCAGCCGCTCGTGGCGCCCGCTTCGTTTTTGATTTTTCTCCGGATTCAAACCATGCGTATTCGTCCTATCCTTCGCGGCGTCAAAAGCTACCTTCCCTTTTTTTCCTCTACGCCCGCCAGCACCGGCGGCACGATTTCGGCCCGTTATTGCTATAGCGTCTGGTTACGCCATCAGGTGACGCTTTTTGAAAGCGGCCTTGATCCCCATCCCCGCATTGTGGCCGAACTGGGGCCTGGTGATTCGCTGGGGATTGGATTGGCAGCCTTGCTCAGCGGCGCGCAGCGCTACATCGCCCTGGATGTCGTGGCCCATGCCGCGCCAGATCGCAATCTGGCTGTGTTTGATGAATTGATGGCTTTGTTTCGCGATCGCGCCCCCATTCCCGATGATGCGGCTTTTCCCCAGGTCCACCCCCGGCTGGCCAGCTACGATTTTCCCATCCACATCCTTGATGACGAGCGCTTGCAGCGGGCCCTGGCGCCGGAGCGGGTTCAGAAAATACGCGAGGATCTGGCATCGCTTTACCATCCGGCGGATGACACCTGTGTCAGCTACATCTGCCCTTGGTCCGATGTCGACGCCGTTCAGGCGGGCTCCGTCGATCTTGTTTTCTCGCAGGCGGTGCTGGAGCATGTCGACGATATTCGTTTCACGTATGGCGCCTGTTATCAATGGCTGAAACCGGGCGGAGTTATGTCCCATCAGGTCGATTTCAAGAGCCATGGCATTACCGATGAATGGAACGGACAATGGGGCTATCCAGACTGGCTATGGACCATCACCCGGGGCAGAAAGCCCTACTTTATTAACCGCGAGCCCCTTTCATCCCATCTTTCGGCCATCCGGGAAGCTGGCTTCGAGATCGTCGACGTTTTACCGGTCCACAGAGACGGCGGTCTCAAGCGCCGGGAGTTGGCGGGGCGCTTCCGTTCCATGAGTGATGACGATCTCGGCACTGCCAGCGCTCATATTCTGGCCCGCAAGCCCCGCTGAGAAACACAGCTCCCGCCAGGTGTTGTAATCAGTTGAAATAGTGTAAAATGCCTTCCATCTCGCCGGCATAGCGCATCGACTGTGAAAGCCTTATCATCCTGTGCCCGCGTTATTTTCACGTATTTTTCATGCAGTTTTGCTACACTGTGAATAGATGTTATCCACCAGCCGCCGTCATTCCTTACTGCGGAAATCCTATTTCGAGGTGTCCCTTTGAATAAGCCTCTTCGCGCTGCCGTTATCGGCGTGGGAGCAATGGGGGCGAATCATGCTCGGGTTTATGCCCGCATGCCCCAAACCACGTTGGTCGCCTTTGCCGATCTCGATGCAACTTTGCGGGATCGCGTTTCTCGCACCTATAAAGCAACCCCCTATACCGATTATCGCGAGATGATCGAGAAAGAAAATCTGGATGTTGTCACCATCGCTTTGCCCACGCATCTGCACCGCACTGCGGCCTTGGAGACCATGGCTGCGGGCATCCACACCTTTGTCGAAAAGCCCCTGGCTGAATCGGTGGCCTCCGGGCGCGCCATGATTGAAGCCAGCCGCGAACATGATGTGCTGTTGGGCGTGGGGCATATCGAGCGGTTCAATCCCGCGGTGATTTCCCTGAAAGAGCGCCTGGATGCCGGGCAGTTGGGCAAAATTTATCAGATTCACGCCCGCCGCATCGGGCCGTTTCCGCCTCGCATCAAGGATGTGGGCGTGGTTTTCGATCTGGCGACCCATGAACTGAACATCATGGAATATCTCACCGGCGTCGGCATTCGCAGCGTGGCCGCCGAGGTGAAACAGACATTGCACGACAAGCACGAGGATATGGTTTCCGGCATTCTTCGTTTCGGCGATGGCGTGATCGGCATGATGGACATCAACTGGCTGACGCCCACCAAAATCCGGCAATTGGCGGTGTTGGGCGAGCGCGGCATGTTCCTGGTGAATTATCTGACTCAGGAGCTATGGTTTTACGAGAACCGTTCGGCGCAGGATCACTGGTTGGGCCTGGTGACTGTGGGCGTCACCGAGGGCAGCGTCATCAAATATGAATTGGCTCGGGTGGAGCCATTGCGGGTGGAACTGGAGACGTTTGTCGATGCGATCAATCACGGCTACAATGGCCTGGTCGACGGTGAAGAGGGGCTGCGCGCGGTGTTCCTGGCCGAGCAGATTCTGCGGGCCAGCCACGAGCGCCAGGTGCTTACGCTTCCTCCCTACACCCCTGTGCCGGCCCGCCATCATCCCCCTCGCGGCAAGCGGAGTCTGCATTGAGATGAGCGCGGAATCGGGCCGGGACAGACAGCGTTTGCTGATTATTCTGGGCGCAGGCGGGCATACCCGGCAGATGCTGCGTTTGGTGGATCTGTTGGGGCCTGATTACGATTACTGCTATGTCGTCCCCGATTACGATGGCATTTCCGAGACGAAAATCCGCATTCCCGGGCCGGTTTATCGCATCAAACAGCCGCGGGAAAAGCGCCTGGGGCATACCGACGGCGCCTGGACGGTGCTGCGCCGTATGCCCGGAGCCATGAAAACCGCCTGGCAGATCTTGGGCGACGCTCATCCCGATGTGATCATTGGCGCCGGTCCCAGCTTGCAGATTCCCCTGGCCATAGCTGCGAAAGCGCGCGGCGTTCCCCATATCTTCGTCGAAACCGCTTCCAAGATCGAATTTCTCAGTTTTACCGCCCGCATCGTCTATCGTTTTCGGCTTTACGATCGCTTCTACGTGCAGTGGGAATCTCTCGCCGCTGCGTATCCCCGCGCCCGGTATGCGGGGAGGCTGCTATGATCTTCTGCACCGTGGGCACGACTGATTTCGACGATCTGGTGCGGGCCGTGGATGCGCTGGCGCCTGAACTGGATGAGCCTGTCGTTTTCCAGATCGGGCATGGCCTGTATGAACCCCGAAATGGCGAGTGGTTTCGCTTCAATCCAGACATCTCGGATTACATCCGGAAGGCCAGTCTGGTTATCGCCCACGGCGGCTTTGGCACGACGGTGGATGTGCTCTATGCAGGCACGTCCTTGGTCAGCGTGCCCAATCCCGATCGGTTTGACAAACATCAGGAGCAGATTTTGCGGCGTTTTGGCGCTGATGGTTACCTTATCCCCTGCTTCGATCTTGCAGATTTGCCGAAGGCAATTGCTACGGCCCGCACCGCATCCTTGAAGCCCTACCAGCCGCCCGCAACCACCCTGCATCTGGAAATCAGGGCTTTTCTGGATGCTCTATGAGAGTGCGATCTGATACCACAGAAATCCCAACAGAAGCAGCCATTGCACCGGCAACCACAGATTGAGCAACCAGCGTCGCCGGCGTTGAGCTGCATAGAGGGTCAGAATAAGGAAGGGGATGAGCGGCAGCAGGTAGCGCTCCCAGGCCTGCCCCACCGTTAACAGCATCAGCAGGAACACAATAATGGCGGCCCATAACGGTTCGGCATTATCCTCCTTGCGGCGAAACCAGGCCTGCAACAAGATCAATGCGCCGAAGATGTACAAGACGAAAAATCCGATATAAATCAGGATGGGAGGGAGAAATCCGGCCGCCAGATTGCTGATATTGGCAATGGCCCCGGCAAAAACAGATTGCCCCGGCAACAATTGCAAGGAGGACGGCAAGGCCTCGATCAAAGGCGTGAACAGGAAAAATGGAAGGAGTGCTGCGGTCGGCAGCGCCAGGCGTTTCCAGGGAATAGGCGCAGTGAAAAGGGCGGGGAAAAAATAAAAACCTGTGGCAATGAGCACGTGGGGAATCTGTACGGGGTTGAGGGTGAGAGCATGGGACGTCGCCCATTTGATCGGCGGCGCGGCGCCTCTCCAAAGGATGACAAAAGGCAGAAATGTAAGGAGCGGAATGATCGCCCAGGCCGCCCGCTTGAGATTTCTGTCCTGCCAAAGCCAATACGCCCCGGCTCCGATGGGCAGAAACAACCACTGCTGGCGCGTCAAAACGGCCAGCGAACTCCAGAGGGCAAAAAAGATCAAATCCCGGCGCTTTGTGGGCGTCCGCAGAAAATACCGCAGCGCAAGCACCCCGAACAGAAATGCGAAGACCTCCGTCATCACCAAAAAGCTGAGCCAGAAGAAATAAGGATACGCCACCAGAAACAACGTGAGACGTAAAGGCCACGGCTCTTTGCGCTCTTTCAGGATCAGAAAGAAGATAACAGCCGAGAGCATGCCCGCCAGGAGGACGGGCAGACGCAGCTTCCATGGTTCTGCGCCCGCCAGTTTGCCCCATGCCGCCAGCGTGAGGTGCATCAATGGCGTGGTTGCGCTGCGATAATGAATTAAATCGGGCGCGGGCAGCTCCTTCATGAACTGCTCGATAACCGGTACATGATAATCGCCTTCATCGAAATCGAATGGCTGGTTCAGTCCTGTCAGCAATGCCACGAGAATGAATGGCAGGATGATGAGGATGATGGCAATAGCGGTTCGATGCCGGTGAATACTATCATTCATTGATTGACTCCATGGCGGTTATTATGCCATATGGGGGGAGGCGTATTGAAATCAAATGGGTGCGTCCATTTTCGGTTGAGCTGCGTAGGCAGCCCTCCAGCTTGTAGGGCTCTATGGCTCGACCTCCGGGAGGTGGGTGCAAAGGCCGTGGAGAAAATTTTTCATTCTTGCCTGGCGAAAAGGTGGCAGGCAGCAAACAAGTTATCCCCCACCTCCCGGAGGTCTTGAAAGCGGTCCTGCGTTCGCCAGCCTCGACCTCCAACTCATTTTTGACACACCCAAATCAAATGACTGTGCGAGAGAATGTTCAGTCCTCTTGGATACGCCGTCCGAAACATGAAATGGCGGTGACAAGTTTACGGTTGACCGGAAACATTGCCAAACTGGCCCCTCCTCATTTTGAGCAGAACGCCTTGATTTATGGTATTATGCGCATCTCGCAGCTTCTGCTTTTTCGTTAAATGACAGAATGTGAAAGTTTTGTCATTTTCGGAAAGGGTAATCTTCATTCGATTTTCATCTCTATCGTCTAAAATGAACAATAGCTGGGTGTACTGTGTTCGCCTCTCGCCAATAAGGCCTTGACCGGTTTGTTTGGCACAGTATCCCCCCAACTCTTTTGGAGGATTCTTTTTCCATGCACAAGAAGACTTTTCTGCTTCTTGCGACAATAGTTTTTCTCACAACCATTTTTGTCGCCATTCCCGTTGCTTTTGCAAAACCACAAACTGTTAACGATGTTTCTTCTTCACTTTTAGACTCGGGCGATGATGCGTTGCCCACGCCCGCTCCTGAACCTGACAGCGTCGAATTTGTGACGCCTCCCGGCGGCCCGCCCGCTTTTTACATCATCGGTAGCACCTGGAGTCCTCGCTCCGGTCAGCCCTATCATGCGGATGGCGTCTATCAATTTTTCAATTGGTCGACGTTTAACAGCGCTCCCGGACAATATAATTGGAATCAGCTAGACCGGTGGGTGCAACAAAATTTGCAGATGGGGTACACCTCCATTGGCATTGCCATCAATACTTACAATGGCAGATTGTCTTCGCCTTGTGGCATTATCGAGCAGGGCGTTGATTCCATGCCGAAATATGTTCAGAATGGACGCGATGGACAGTTTGGCACCAGTGATGACGCTGTGTTCGAGGCGGATATTGCCGATCAGCGCAACTACGATAATTGTACGAACTACGGCGGCCCCTGGTATATTCCCGACTACAATAACAGCTTTTATCGGGAACAATACAACGCCTTTATTCACGCTTTGGCCGATCATCTTTTGAATGTCTCATATCGCGATAAAATCGGCTGGGTGTCAATTGGCACTGGCAAGGATGGGGAGAACATTCCGGTGGATAACATGGATGATGAGTCCCTGCTGCGCCGCGTTTCCATTACCGATTGGGTCTCTTACGTGAAAACCGTGATGGACATGTACACAGACGCCTTTTATGATAGCTCCGGTTTTCCGCGTATTTCGTTGACAGTGCAGAACGCCCCCTCTTATCGTAAAACCTGGGAGCGGCGGGATATCGCCGTTTACGCCAACCAGAAGCGCGTCGGCGTTTCCATTAACGGCATGACTTCGGACTTCGTTGGCTCTCTGTTGTGCAACAATCCCGATCCCACTTACAACTGCACGGGCATGTATGATCAAGCCGTCCTCTACAACAGCAATATCCCCATTCAATTGGAAACGTATGGCTATATGACGGGCACCGAGAACGAGCTGTACGCCGCCATGGCCCGGGCACTGCATTTCCGAACAGATTACATCCGTCTTTCCTATTTCTGGACGTACCCCGGCATGGATACTGCCGTGAACCGGAATATAGCCAAATGGACGATGAAATATATGGGCAAAGGCTTTTTGGCCGGACAGGAAGAGCCCCCCAGCATCTGGTCCCGGATGCGTGAACATCGCAACCCGCTTTTCCTCAATTACGCCTGGGAACCCAATTCTGGCTCCTGGCCCGCCATTGGGAACTATGAATTTTACCTTGTCCAGAAGAATATGGACAGGTACAAATCCATCACCCTCCCTGTGACGGATGATCCCCGGATTACCTGGACAGGCAGTAACAGCACGGCAGAATATCAGAAGCGGTGGCACAAAAATACGAACCCTTACGATCCAAAGCTGAGCGATGCAGGTCTGTATCAGCTCAACCGTCCTGACACCGGCGTGCAAAAGCAGGTTGATCCCGGCTGGGTGGCCCGCCGCACCGATCAGGCCACGGGCCAGGTGCGCTTCATCTTTGACGCCGCCGATCGTTACTTCGATCACAGCAAGGATTCCTCATTCAAAGCGATTGTTACAGTCACCTATCTGGATACTGGCTCTGACAAGTGGTTCTTGCAATACGACAGCACTGAGGGCCCGAAACCGGCTGTGCCTTATGCCATCAATGAATGGACGCCTGAACGTGGTCTGGCTCTCGATGGCGGGTTGCCCACCACCGGCGTTCTTGACTCCTCGCCTCCTTACATTACCAAGACCAACTCCGGCAAGTGGAAAGTCGCCACCTTCCTGATCAACGATGGCAACTTCAATAATGGTCTTTTCAATGGCGAGGCTGATTTGGCAATTGACTCTCGCGATCCCAATACAGGCGATATGGATGGTGATGAATATATTCATCATGTGGATGTGCAAAAGGTCGAGGAGTTCGTCCCGCCTGTCAAGACCGGCGTCGAAGGGTTTGTGTATGCCGATATGAACGAAAACGGCCAGCGCGATCCCTGGGAGCCCGGCATTCACAATGCCACTGTGACCCTGGCCGGCGTCGCCAGTTATCAGACTACGACCACGGGCAGCGGCTATTACATCATCGATGACGCCGCTCCTGGACAATACACTGTCTCCGCCGCACCGCCGCCGGGCTATGAGCAACTCCAGCCCCCCAACATGGCGCTCTATCTCAATAAGGGCAACTTGCTTCGGGTTGACTTCAAGCATCCCCCCATCGAAACGCAGTCTTATCTGTATCTTCCCATAATGCAAACCCCCTAAGGTGCATCTGATTGCCCCATTTCCTCTTTTTGCGGGGATGGGGCTTCATCTCTCCCTTTTGTTTTTCTTTCTGTATCGGACTTGCTGCATCCCTTCCCCTTTCACCATCGTTTTCGACCACAGGGGAGCCGCTACTCCATGACAAGGAAGGACGCCGACATGATTACCAGCAAACCTCAAATCGTCAGTCCCTCACTACGCCCTGCCGCATCGCATTACGTCGATGAAGGTGATTATATCGTCGGCCCCGTTCCTGTGGCGACGCTCCCGACACATTATCGGATGATGAAGCGTATCTTTGACTTTACGGTGGCATTGTTGGCATTGATTTTGCTTTCGCCCTTGATTTTGTTGATTTCATTGGCGATCAAACTCGACGACGGCGATCCCGTGATCATCGTGCAAAAACGTGTGGGATTGGGCGGCAAGGTTTTCGACTTCTACAAATTCCGTTCCATGGTCCATCATCTGGATCACTCGCAGACCAACAGAGAATTCGCCCAGAAAGTCATTCGCGGCGAGATCACCCAGGCGCCCAAAGAAAACGGCGGCCTGCTCAAGCCCGCCAGCAATGGTCGGGTGATTACCCGTGTCGGCAAGATTTTACGCAAGACCAGTCTGGATGAATTGCCCCAGCTTTTCAACATCCTGAAAGGGGATATGAGTCTGGTCGGCCCCCGGCCTTCTATCGATTATGAAGCTGAGGCTTATTTCGATTGGTATCTTCCCCGGCTGTCTGTGCTTCCCGGCATCACCGGTCTGGCCCAGATCAACGGTCGCAGCAGTATTCCCTTCCCCGAGATTGTCGAATGGGATTTGCAGTACATCGAAAAGGCCTCTATCTGGCTGGATATCCAGATTTTGCTGCACACCATCCCTGTTGTCATCGGCATGCGGAATACCGGTTGACGCCCATTGCATTGGCGCACTTTCAAAACGTCCCGTGAACAGCGGGGCGTTTTTTTATAGGATTGGGAATGGAATTGGGATTGTGATACAATCTTCGTAACTATACCGGTATCCCCCACAACGCTTTGCCACGAAGGCGCGAAGGTTTAAGAAGACACGAAGAAAACCTTCTATTTTCTCTTCGTGTCTTTGTGGTTTTTGCCTCGTCATGAAAGGGTAGGTGTATAGTTGCCAATCTTCAATGTACGGACTTGTCTCCTGCGTTGTTCGTTATTCTCATTCCATACAATCATCAATATGTCAGATATCTCACTTGTTCATACATTTGTCCATCGCGTCGCAGATAACGTCTCGCGGGTGATCCTGGGGAAACAACAAGCCATCGAGCAGACGATGCTGGCGCTGCTGTGCGAGGGCCATCTGCTTATCGAGGATGTGCCGGGGCTGGGAAAGACGATGCTGGCCCGGGCGATGGCCCGCTCCATCGGCTGCACCTTCAACCGCATTCAGTTCACTCCCGATATGCTGCCCAGCGATGTCACCGGCGTTTCGGTTTACAATCAGAAAAGCCAGGAATTCGAGTTTCGCCCCGGTCCTATTTTCGCCCAAATCGTCCTGGGCGATGAAATCAATCGGGCGACGCCCAAAACCCAGGCCGCGCTGCTGGAGGTGATGGAAGAGCGTCAGGTGACCATCGACGGCAAGACGTATGACATGCAACGGCCTTTCCTGGTGCTGGCCACCCAGAATCCCATCGAATACGAAGGCACCTTTCCCCTGCCCGAAGCCCAGGTGGATCGGTTTATCATGCGCATTCATCTGGGGTATCCCGATCGTCAGCACGAGATTGCCATTCTGGACTCTCAACAGGATCATCACCCCATTCTGGACCTGGCGCAAGTAGTCAGCAATGATGAGCTGGTGGCGGCGCAGAACGCGGTCAAGCAAGTGTATATGGACGAACAGATCAAGGGGTACATCGTCACGCTGGCTCAGGCCACGCGCGAACATCCCGACGTCTATCTGGGAGCCAGCCCGCGCGGCTCCCTGGCCCTGTTCAAAACCGCCCGGGCGCTGGCAGCTTTGCGGCAGCGGGATTTCGTTCTACCCGATGATGTGAAGCAGTTGGCAATCCCCACCCTGGCCCACCGCATCATTGTCAGCCCTTCCGCCCGTATCAAGAACATCAGCTCCGAAACCATTTTGCGCGAGATACTCGAAACCATTCCTGTGCCCGGCGCCCGGACGCGGCAAGCGGTCTGATATCTCTCTGCTCCATCTGGTAAATCGTGCGTCTTTCCATCTGGATCGCCATTCTTGTCTGGCTGCTCAGTCTGGCTGCGGCCCTGGCCACCGGGCGAGATCTGCTCTATAACACATTCTATTTGATTACCCTGTCCCTGATCGGCTCCCGGCTTTGGGCCTGGCAAAATGTCCGGGGTCTGGAGATCCGTCGCCGCGTGAGGACGCCGCGCAGCCAGGTGGGGAAATTCGTCGAAGAATCTTTCGAGATTACCAACCTGGGGTGGCTTTCCAAACTGTGGGTGGAGATTCACGATCAGTCGGATTTGCCGGGACATCACGCCTCCCGGGTGCTGGTTTCGCTCAAGCGCAAACAACTGCGCTATTGGACTGTGCGCACCCCCTGCATCCAGCGCGGCCGTTATCATCTCGGCCCGGTGGAATTGCGCAGCGGCGATCCTCTGGGCATTTTTGAGGTGAGCCGTAAAATCTCGGGCGCTCATAGCATCCTCATCTATCCCGCCACCTACGATATTCCCGGCTTTCAACTGCCTCCGGGACGGGCGCCCGGGGGGAAGATCGCCCGCTTTCGCACGCACTATCTCACCACCAATGTTGCTACGGTTCGCGAATATGTGCCCGGCGACAGTTTCAATCGCATTCATTGGCGTTCGACCGCCCGCACCGGGCAGTTGATGGTCAAAGAATTCGAGCTGGATCCCACCAGCGATGTCTGGATCCTGCTGGACCTGGACGCCGCCTGGCATCTTGCCCAACCCTGGGAGATGCCTGAGATCAGCGATTCGCCCACTATGCTGCAACGGTGGCATCATAAGAAAGAACCGGCGTTGGCCCCTGCCACCATCGAGTATGCAGCGTCGGCCGCGGCCTCTATCGCCCAACGCTACCTGGTCGAACGTCGGGCGGTCGGCTTTATCACCTACGCTCCCCGGCGGCAGGTATTGCAACTGGAGCGCGGCCACCGCCAATTCACCAAAATTCTGGAAACCCTGGCCGTCATCGATCCGGTCGAAAGCATCGCTTTTGATCGCGTGCTGCTCGCAGAAGGACATTTTCTGGATCGCAACGCCACCGTGGTGGCTATCACCGCTTCGGCGGACAATGCCTGGGTGGCCGTTCTTCGGGAATACCGGCGCCGCGGCATCAGCGTGACGGCCATCGTCATTGCCGCCTCCACCTTCGGCCCAGCTGCCTCCTATCGTCCCATTCTGGCCGAGCTGTGGGCCAGCCAGATACCGGTCTATGTGCTGCGGAAAGGCGCCAGCATTTCCTCAGCACTTTCGCACATGGCGCCCCCGGAATGATCGATTTGTAGACGATCTGAGCGAAGCTCAGCCAGCATTTTCCAGCTTGATTCCCTCTTTCTCACCTTTTGGATGTCAGCCGTGATTTACATTCGTCGCCCCACCCTGCACGATCTCAACGAATGCGCCAAACTGGACGCCACGTTTACCACGCAGAAAGTCTGGCAGATGAACATGCAGGCGGATGCCGGTCGTTTCCAGATTCAATTCAATCTGGTGCATCTGCCCCGCGCCATGACCATTCCCACGCCGCCGGAGGATCGAGACCTGACAAAGGCATGGCAGCGCGGAGACGGCATCTACGCCGCCCGGCAGGGCAACAAGATATTGGGATATATTCACATGTCGATTCAGCCTGAGAAGAAGATCGGATATATTCGTCGACATGTGGTGGCGCCGGAGTTTCGTCAGCAGGGCGTCGGCTCAGCGCTGCTGGAACGGGCCATGGAATGGGGGCGCGAGCGCAGGCTGCGCAGTTTCGAGATAGCCCTCAGCACCAAAAACCATCCGGCGATTGATTTCTATCTTGCGCACGGCTTCGCTTTCACCGGCTTTAGCGAGCGTCTGTGGGGCAAACAGGAGATCGTGATGCACTTCTCGCGGGTGGTGCGCTGATCTACATCTCCTCATGCACGCTGTAGCGGAAACGCTTGCGGGCGTTGAGCATGGCCCGACGCAGGATTTCATGCACCTTTTCAGGTTGTTTGACGTTGTTGAGCCGGGCATCGGGCAAACTGGGGTCGGCGCTGCGGATGAGAATATCGCCCACGCCCAGCATTCTTTCGGTCATGCTCTGCTGGAAGTCGATATCCTGAATACGGATGAGCTCGATGTCGTCCCGGTCTTTACCCAACAGGCCCTGAATAATCCGCACCCGCTCGGTGGTGATCTGATAATGGGTGAGGATGGAGAGAAAGGGGCGTCCTTCCCACAGGATTTGTTCATCGCTGGACAGAATATCAGCGCCGGCGATGTCGCTGCGCCCGGGCAGCCCTGCATCCTCCAGCGACTCATCGATGAGCACCATGACGCCGTCCAGGAGGGCGTTCACCAGCGTTTCCAATTCTTCTGACGGGATGGCGGCGATGGATTGATCGCTCTGGGCGATGCTCTTCCAGACGCGTTCCCGGGCCTGGGCTTTGATTTGTTCGATATTGGACATAGCGACCTCGTTTGAGTGCGTGTGAATAGGGGGGCATTTGGGCTGGAAGCAAGCGTTGGCCGAATGAATTCAGACTATCGAAGGCTTCATCCTGAAAACGGGCCTGCGCTCGCCAATCTGGCTATCAATTCATTTTGGACGCGTCTGAACGAATAGCGTCTGTGACGATTATAGGTGATTGCCCCATGCTGCGCAAGCGTTTTTCCGTGAGCGGGTGCGTTTCTTGTTGGTTTCTATGCCTCACCATGATGGCGGATTGCCGAAGCCGGAAGGGCATTGTACAATGCTGGGGTTCACACCACACACTTGTCCCCAAAAAAGGAGCACACACATGGAAGGAAAATACCCCGTCTACAACTTGGCCGATGCCGTTGACTACCAGGGTGACGCTATTGTCAGCAAGACGCTGATGAACAAGGACGCAGGCAGCGTCACGCTCTTCGCCTTTGACCAGGGGCAGGAATTGAGCGAGCACACCTCGCCCTACGACGCCTTGGTCACCCTCCTCGAGGGCGTTTCCGAGATCACCATTTCCGGGCATCCTGTGCGAGTGGAAGCTGGCGAGTTTATCATCATGCCGGCAGATGAGCCCCACGCCCTGACCGCCTTGGAAAGGTTCAAGATGCTGCTGGTCATGATTCGCTCCTGATGAGTTGCTGAGATCAACCCGGAACTTTTGACGCCCGCGGCTGGAAATGCTACTATCTGTGCAAGTTCGCAGTTCACGGTTCAGCGTTGTCTGTTCGAGAGAGCCGTTTGCCCTGTTGACGCAAAACATATAAGAGGAAACATGGATAAAATTTTTGCTGAATGACTTCGTTTCCTTTTTCATCAGTATCGGCGCGAGATCGTCCACCGCCGGACTGAACACTGATTCCTGACTACTGACATGACCGACGCCCTCTATCTGCGCTATCGTCCCCAGACCTTTGAAGATGTGGTCGGGCAGAAACACGTGGCTGAGACCCTGCGCAACGCCCTGCGACAGGATCGCATTGGCCACGCGTATCTGTTCACCGGCCCGCGCGGCACCGGCAAGACCAGCACCGCCCGCATTCTGGCCAAGGCCGTCAACTGTCAGGCCGAGGCTGTGGATGACCGGCCTGACAACGCCTGCCCCATCTGCACCGCCATCAACCAGGGGCGGCTGATGGACCTCATCGAGATCGACGCCGCCTCCAACACCAGCGTGGATGATGTGCGGGCGCTCATCGAGAAGGTGGCCTTCGCGCCCAGCGAGGCCCGCTACAAAGTCTATGTCATCGACGAGGTGCACATGCTCTCCACCAGCGCCTTCAACGCCCTGTTGAAGACCCTGGAGGAGCCGCCCGCACACGTCATTTTCATCCTGGCCACCACCGAGCCCCACAAAATCCCGGCCACCATCCTCTCCCGCTGTCAGCGTTACGACTTTCATCGCATCAGCACCCAGCAGATTAGCCAGCATTTGGGCGAGATCGCAGAGCGGGAGGGGCTCAGCGTCACGCCCGAGGCTCTGGGCATCATCGCCCGCAGCGCCACCGGCTCCATGCGCGACGCCATCAGCTTGCTGGATCAGGTGGCCTCTTACGGGCATACCGAGATCGATGATGAACTGGTGCGGGATGTGTTGGGCATGGTCTCGGGCCTGGCCATCAGCGATTTTGTGGACGCGCTGGCCGCAGGCGATCCGGCCGAGGTGCTGGTCAAACTGCACGAGCTTATCGACAAAGGCGTGGAGCTGAGCCAGTTTGTGAATCAGATCATCGACCAGTTGCGCACGCTGCTGCTGCTCAACGTGGGCAAAGACCCCACCCTGGTGGATTTGCCCGACAGCCTGCTGGTCCAGGCCCAAAAACAGGCCGCGCAATTTACGGCGTCTCAGCTTTTGCACACGATCCGCGCTCTCACCGAGGCGGGCCAGGCTTTGAAGACGCCCTTCGCCGGCTACCTGCCTGTGGAGCTGGCCCTGCTGGACGCCCTCAACGTGGGTGACGCCGCACCCGCTACGGCCCCTGCTACGACGGCTTCAGCCCCGCCTCCATCCCGTCCGCGTCCGGCCCCCTCCCGCAAGCCCGCGGCCAGGCCCGAAGCCAAACCCGCTCCGGCAGCGAAGAAGCGCCCGCCCCGGCGCACTTCAGGCT
>WGCR01000589.1 GCA_015493675.1 Anaerolineae bacterium | reverse complement strand
GTGTATGGGTCACCAGCGGCGTGAGTGTGATGTTGCCAAAATCGGGCGTGGGCGTGGCTGGTTTGGGCGCCCGAAATCGTAATCCCAGAAACATGATCAACAACCCCACGACAAAAACCGCCAGTGCGGTGATGATGGTAATGAGGATGGGAGGAATGTCGGAAGTTGATCGGTTCAAAAGTCATTCACCGTGGTAAAAGGTATCTTTAAGATGACTGAAAGGAGCGCGAAGTTTCATGTTGTCAAAAAGCGCCGGCCCGGATGCGGAACGGACGTCCGGGCTGGTGCTGGAATGTTTGAATTATCATATCGCTGTGCTGCCGTGGCTCAGTACCGCAAGAATGCCCCGATGTGGACGTCTTCAGTTTCAAGATGATTGGAGGGGGGCAGCACAATGACCTGGGCTCCTTGGGCGATGGCCCGGCGGGCAATGTTATTGATGGCGTCCACCATCGGCCGCATCTCGCCCCCGCACAGTGGACAGACGTCCACATTGGCAGTGGTCAGATAATTGCAGTGGGTGCAGCGACGGACTTCATTTTCGGGCAAGGCGTAGCCTTCAGTGAAGAGAAGCTGGTAAATGCTGCCCTGCTGCAAGGCCTCGAGCGTGGATCCCAGTCCTATGACCGCCATGTCGCCTTTATTCGCCTGCACCACCAGCTCGGCAGCCAGCGTTTGCGTATGGCGTTCATAGGCTTCCTTGGCCAGAATCTCCGCCCGCTCGCGCACTTCTTGCAGGGAGGCGTCAGTCTCCAGCGGCATGGCGCCGATGACCAGTTTGTTCAGGTGCGGTGGCAGCATATTTTGAAATTGGCTGACGGTGCCGTGCGCACCCGCCAGGATCAGCTGTTGCCATTGATATTGACGTGTAAATTCATCCGTCAGTTCCACGAAGGATTTGAGATTGCTTTTTGCTGCTTCATCTTCGTGGCGTTGGTAGCGAGAGGCGGACCATCCCCCCTGCTTATGCCGTTTGACATCTTCTCCCAATGCTCCCACTACTTCTTCCAGCGCTCCCAGATGAAATGAGTAGAAACGGGCGCCCTGCTTGTCGATGGCGACCACGCCTAAATGTCCGTACGTGTTCAGCAAATCCACCAGCTCACGCACCAATGGACGACGAGAGGCCATGGCAATATCTTTGACCGGTATATCCAGGGGGAAAATACGCCAGAAATCGCGTTTTTGGCAGGAAAAAATGACAAGCCCGCGGGCCTGGCGATTATATTCCAGATCAACAAATTGTTCGATGCGTTTTTTATCCGCCGGATCGGCAGTAGGAACGCTGTCGAGCAGATTGCGCAAGGCAAGTTTGTATGTTTCTGTCGTCGTGGTTCGGGGATCGACATTGAGATAGAGGCTGAGAACCGGATTTTCTGCACCATCAAACGCCACAAGTTCCTGTAAGTCAGTTTCTCGGATCATGAATATCCTCCTGTTGCTGGAATGGCCTCGACGTTGAAGCCAGAAGGTGGAGAAGCGCAGTAAAACAAAACGACGACAACCTCGAGACGCGTCAGGTCTTGAAAGGCAGCCGTCGAATTTCAGATAAGATGAAGAGGGGAAAGGTATCTGTGCATGGCTTGTATTAGATTTATCGATTATTTGTAGCTAAAATGCTAAGCCCTCTACCCACAGCTTAGCAGGTCTGTTTTCTGTTGTCAAGGTGATTTTTGAGGGGGACGCAGTATCAATTTAGTCGGTGACCATTGATATGGAGACGAAGTCTGCGCACCCAGTCCTGCTGGCTTTCGGCGCTGTGAAGCACAGGGACATCGGCTCGAAGCCAGGAAGACGCGCTGTGGCTATTTTGTTTTGAGTCGAAATATCACCAGTGGTCGGGGACGGTCTTGCTGATCGACAATAGGGGCGTTCCTGTAGAGGAGTTCCCGCATCTTGGCCATGCGTATGGTCTCTCCGATGATTGACAGGCGGCGCCCGCATGATGCAAAATAACTGCGGCTCAACAAAATTTCGGGATGGAAAATACCGAACAGATTGCGAATCTGCCCGATGAGCCATCAGCATCCAGCCGGATTCGGAATCTGGCGGGTCTTGCCTCCTGAAATCCAAAAGCATCCTGATCCCCCAGGCTCTCAGCCTTCCTTACTTATGACCTATCCATCTGATCCCTCTCCCGAGCTGGCTCGACGCCTGCTTGATATTCTCGACCGCAGTCTGCAAAGCATCTGGGACGGCGATCCTGAGGCCTATGCGGCCCTGACCGCGGAGGATGTCTCCTTTTACGAATGGTATATTTCGCCCGTGCGCGTCGATGGCCTTGATTTCCATCTGCGAGAGATCATGGTGCACAGGGCCGCAGTGGGCGGTGGGGATGAGACGGGCGTGCGCATCGAACATGAGATTTTGCAACCGCGTATCCAGGTTTATGGCGATACAGCTATTCTCAGCTATACGCTTTTCGTGCGGGTGGTGCAGGGCGGACGAGTGCAGCATTTTTCGCACAATGAGAGCCGAGTTTACCATAACTTAGGCGATACGGACGCACCTGACTGGAAATTGGTGCATTGCCACAAGTCTCCTATCGCTACAGAGGGCAGCATGGGGGTGCTGCGGGGCTAATGGGGGTGAAGGTGGACTTCGATTGACGGCGCTGATGCGGTGATCACATTGTTTGAATGCATCTGTCCGCGACCACATTTTGTCATCATTTGACGCTGTGCTAGAATGTCTTGGCGTTCTGACACCCTCAGAGATCGTTTTAGGATCGCTGAAGCAGTAGGATGATGGGACGTTGGCGCAGTTGTCGCCAGTAAAAGTGACTCGAAATTGCCAAAAATCACTGGACAAACGGTCGACTCTCCGTTATAATTAGAGCAGAGAGCGCCATGCGTTTTGAGATTGCGTCTTTTTCGGGCCTTGTAGTATAATCAGCCGGATATGAAAACTCTTCCTTTGTTGATTTCAATTTTGTAAACTTCCTTTTGACTTTCTCACTTTCAGGGAGCTGCACATGAAACGTCTTCTTTACACAACCGTCTTTGTGGGTCTGGTGCTGGTGCTGGCTGTCGCGGCAGTCTTTGCACTGAAAGGCCCGGCCTCTACCCAGACCGCCGCCGCTGTCCCGGCTGCCAACTCTGCCCCCGCTTCGGCTTTGGCGCCTGCTGCAACTGACAATTATAATTTCATCGCATTACCCTTGGATTCGAGCGATTCCTTTAGCTATACGGCTTCAGGGTTGGCTACTTATGTTGGAAGCAGCGTTTCTGCTGTCCTAAAATGGGATGCCACAAATCAACAATACATCACTTATACACCCGGTGGCCCAGGTGGTTTTTCGTTGGAGACCGGGGGAGCATATTTTTTGTTGCTTGATAGCACTGCCGATAACGTACTCTCATTTGTCGGTGATGTTCCACCGCAAAACAGTATTTCTTTTTCCTTAGTAAAGGATACTGGTTCTGGCTGCAAGTATAATGCCATTTCTATTCCTCTGGATCAGGGACAAATT
>WGCR01000588.1 GCA_015493675.1 Anaerolineae bacterium | reverse complement strand
GGTGAGAAAGGCCAGAAAAACAGCGGGGATCATGCCCCGGATCTCCCGCCCGATTTCCAGGGCGTCCGCCCCTTCCTTCGCCATTTGCGCCGCTTTCAGCACGATCATGCCCAGGCCCCGACTGATGGTTTCACTGTCGATGACGGTGATGCGGGTATGGCTGCGCAATGTGCCGGCAGCCGTGCGGGCAATATCCACCACCGGATTGAGTTTGCGGGATGTGTGGATGGAGATGATGTGATCGGTTTCACGGCTCAACTGATAATACAGGTCGATCATATCCTGTAATTGAGGCGATTCCGTTTCGGGCAGGCTTTTGACTCGCTCCAGACGCCGGAAATACTCCTCGTAGGAAAGTTCTGTCAATTCTTTGAATACTTTTTGCCCCATGCGCACCCGCAACGGCACGATAGTGATGCCATACTGTTCGATTTCCTCGGGGGTGAGATGAGCGCTGCTGTCGGTAACGATGCGAACGTTGGTCATGGTTGATATCGGAGATGAACGCAAGAATGAATAATCTACTCAAAGGTGATGACCACCTCCTGCAATTATACACCAATTCTGGGCGATTTTGAGACGAATTTTGGTGAAAATGGCGGAAATTTCGCGATTATTCCACCGAAATGATGTAATGATAGTGCGGCTGCCCCCCTGAAAGAACATCTATCTCCTTGTCGGGATAGCGTTCGGTCAGGGCCCGGGCCAGGTTTTGCGCCTGCTCTTCGCTGCCGGGGCGGCCGTAATAGATGGTGATGACATCGTTTTCTTCGTTTTCTTCCAGAGAGGCAATCGCCTGCAACGCCACCTCATCGGGATGTTTTCCCGTGCAGCACAGATCCCCATCCGCCAGGGCGATGGCGTCGTTTTCGTTCACCTCGACGCCATTGATCTGCGTATCCCGCACCGCTGTGGTCACCTCGATGGCGTGGACATGGGCAGCCATGGCCTGCATCTGACGAACGTTCGTCGCCGCTTCCAGATCGGGATTGAATGCGAACATGGCGGCCACGCCCTGGGGCAGGGTGCGGGTTTCCACCACGAAAACCTTTTTGTCCGCAAGCGAGGCGGCCTGATGGGCGGCCATGATGATGTTTTTGTTGTTGGGCAGAAGAATGATCTCGGATTCGGGCACGCGTTCCAGGGCCTGCAACAGCTCCTCCGCAGAGGGGTTCATGGTCTGGCCGCCCGTCACCACCTGGCAGGCTCCCAGGCTCTTGAACACGCTGGCAAAACCTTCTCCCGGCGCCACTGCCACCACATTGGAGCAGTGCTCGCCGGGCGTCATCTCCTCCTGCCCGGCATCCGCCGCTATCGGGCCATTCTCATCCCACTCGCCGCGCCGTCGCAGCGTTTGCAAGGTCATATTCTCCACCACCACATCATCCAGATGTCCCAACGAAGCGCCGTAAGAAAGAAAAGGGCCCGGATCTTCGCCATGGACATGCACTTTGGTGATAGTCCCCGAGCGTCCCACCACGATGCTCTCTCCGCCCAGGTCGATCAGCCTGTGGCGGATGGCATCTTCGTCGGGGCGGGCGTTGTAGATCAGATATTGGATGTCGTACCCCCACTCATCGCCCAGGTCGGCCAGATGCGGTTGAGGGCCGGGCGTTGGGGCGGCTTGTTGTATGGCGAGGATGGTTTCGCCCTGCACATAGCGGGTCATGCCTTTGATGATATACACCAGGCCCTGGCCGCCTGCGTCCACCACGCCCGCCTGTTTGAGCACAGGCAGCATCTCGGGCGTTTGCGCCAATGCGCTCCGGGCTTTGTTCAGGCTGGTCTCGAATAAGAAGCCGATGTCATCATTGAGCGCCACCGCGTGTTCGCCAGCGTCGGCAACCGCTCGGATGATAGTGAGGATGGTGCCCTCCACCGGCTGCATAACGCCCTGATAGGCGATTTTCTGGCCCTGACGAAAGGCCTGGGCCAGAGCTTTTGCATCGAATTCGGGGAGATCGCCCATCGTGTCGGCCATGCCCCGCAAAATCTGCGAGAGAATGACGCCGCTGTTGCCGCGGGCCCCGCGAATGGCCCCCATGGCAAAGGCCCGGAACATCGCCCCGGCGTGATCGAACGATTTGTCGTCGATTTCTTTCCACGCAGATTGCATGGTCAACGCCATGTTGGCGCCGGTGTCGCCATCGGGCACCGGAAAGACATTGAGCGCGTCCACTTCATCTTTGTGCTGACGTAAGACTTCCAGAGCCGCTCCCAACATGTCCCGCACATCGGGCGCTCGCAAGACACGGGTGGGGGGCGCAGATTGTGATTCGCTCATGGGCTATTCCTGATGCTCCGCATGAGGGCTGACGCGCAGCGCCTGCACATGCACATTGACCGCCAACACCGGCAATCCCAGCGTTTTCTCCACACTGTACTTCACCCGATTGATCACGCCTTTGGCAACTTCCGAGATGCGGGTGCCATATTCGATGATGAGGTATAGATCGATGGTGACGCCCGCATCGGTCACGGTGACCAAAACGCCCTTGCGCCCCTGTCCTGATTTCATGATGCCCCGCCGCCAGGCCTCGAAACGATTACGCTCTGTCAGCCCCACCACGCCATACGATTGCAAAACAGCCTGTTCGGCCAGGCTGGCGATGGCGTTGGTGGATATTTCAATCGTTCCTAAATCAGTTTGGCGGGTAATCATACCGGCGACTCCCTGAGTCGGAGGGGAAATCTGCGAAAATAGGCTCTTCAAAACTTGTAAGAAAATCGGGCTTATGCTAGACTACTGGTTGCGCCCCGAACAGGGGCTTTTATTTGGCGCATGACCTGGCATCCCGCCAGACGGCGCATCCGTCCAGCTTTGAAATCAATCAATTGCTATATTTGGAGAAAGAATCATGGCAAAATGTGAAATTTGCGGACGAGGTCCTCAGTTTGGCAATCATGTTAGCTTCTCGCAGCGCCATGTCAAGCGTCGCTTCAATGCTAACGTGCAGAAACGCAAGGTGCTGATCAATGGTCAGATGCGTCGCGTTCATATCTGCACCAGTTGCCTGAAGACACTGTCCAAGACTTCGGCCTAAAGCAATCGCCAATTCCTGTCCGGGATTGGCGATTTTGCTTTTTGGGGTTGAGGCGGCAAGGCAAGGGGATGAGAAAAGTGGGGGAACAGCAGCCAAAACAACTGTTTCATTCTACATTGATCCGCATAAATCGAACAAATCAATTTGATGCCCATCTGGAATGACATCCGGGCCGGGCTTGAAATGCACTGGACAGATATGTGATAATTCAATAGACGTTATCGGAAATAGCCGGCCTGCCGCGAAGCGGATTTCCCCTCAGCCCGCAGGGCTCAATAACTCGACTTGAGTCGACGATTTGGGCTGTCGAGGACTTCGTCCTGAAGGCGGACTTGCGTTCATCGTCACCATCACGAATTGATGGTTTTTCAAGAGCGACTTACATATCGAAGTTTCCGATAATGGCTCTTTTGAATTTCAGGAGGGTAACTGCTTTTTGTGACCTCCGGGAGGTGGACAAAAACCGCCCGGCTAAGCCAAAAGTTACTCGTCCACCTCCCGGAGGTCGGGAGATCCCCTGAGTTCCTGTTGAGCCCCGATAATATCTTACATGTCAAAAACTCTTTTCCTACGACGACGAGGTGTCATCATGAAAGTTGCAATGGTCACACAAATGCGCAATCTTGATAAAACTGCTATTGAGAAATATGGTATTTTCGGCCCGATCCTGATGGAAAACGCGGGCGAGGCCGTTTATTACCGCATCATCGAAGAGCTGGGCAGCGTCTCAGGCCTGGACATCGTTGTTCTGTGCGGCGGCGGTCACAATGGCGGCGATGGTCTGGTGGCGGCCCGCAAGCTGTATTCAATGGGTGCCAAAGTGAAGGCGTTTCTCCTGGGCAACCCGGAGGAATTCGATGATACGGTGCGCCCGTACTACGAAATGGTGGTGAAAATCGGCATTCCCATCACGCTCGCGCTTGATGAATCGGCGCTGCCCGCGCTGGCCGAGGCGTTGGCTGGCGCCGATGTTGTGATCGACGCCATCTTCGGCACGGGGCTTAACCGCGCAGTGGGCGGGCGCTATGTCCAGGTGATCACGATGATCAACGAATGCCCGGCGCCGATTTTCAGCATCGATATTCCCTCGGGCATTCATGGCGATACGGGCCAGGTGATGGGCGTGGCGGTGCGGGCCGACGCCACCGTCACCTTTGGCTTGCCCAAGCCGGGCAATCTCATCTATCCCGGTTTTGAATACGGCGGCGCTCTGACTGTCACTCACATCTCCTTTCCCCCCGAACTATATGAGAAAGATGATTTGAAGCTGGCTATTTCGCCGTTTCCGCCCATGCCTGAACGCCGCGGGGACGCCCACAAGGGCTCAGTAGGTAAAGTGCTGTTCGTGGCAGGAGCGTCTCGCTATCTGGGCGCGCCCTATTTTGCGTCCATGGCTTTTTTGCGGACAGGCGGCGGATTGGCTTATCTGGCCACGCCCGAGACGGTGGCCCCGTTCATCGCCATGAAAGGCAATGAAATCGTGCTGACGCCGCAAAAAGCCACGCCCGCAGGCAGTCTGGCCCTGGCTAATCTCGACGCCCTGCTGGCGACGGCGGAAGAGATGGCGATGGTCTCCCTGGGCTCGGGCATATCGCTGGAGCCGGAAACGCAGGAGCTGGCCCGAAAATTGACGATGCAGCTCGACAAGCCTTTACTCATTGACGGTGACGGATTGAGCGCCATTGCTGATGATCCGACCATCCTGCTGCGCCGCACCGCTCCCACCATCCTCACGCCGCATCCCGGCGAGATGGCCCGACTGATGGGCGTCTCTGTGCGCGATGTGCAGGCGAACCGCGTCGAAGCGGCTCTGCGCGCAGCGCAGGAATGGAACGCCACCATTGTTTTGAAGGGGGCGCACACCCTCATTGCGCATCCTGATGGACGCGTCTTCTTCAATCTTAGCGGCAACGCTGGCATGGCCACGGCTGGCAGCGGCGATGTGCTCACAGGCGTCATTGCCGGCATGTACGCGGCGCTGCATTACGATTTCGAGACGGCTGCCCGTATGGGCGCGTTCATCCACGGCGTAGCGGGCGATCTGGCTGCGGATGCGTTGGGTGAAGAAGGCGTTGTGGCGGGCGATATTCTGGCCCGAACGCCCGAGGCCATCCAGTTTTATCGCGAGCATCGCCAGGCCATCGCCGATGCCAGCTATGGCAAGATCGCTGTGATTTGAAGAAATGGACGAAACCTGGCCTTGGCGGAAGCCGTAGAGGATAGTAGCGATTCAGTAGGAGTTGCCTGTATGCCTTTGTTTGCCAACTATCATCCAAACAACGACCATGAAGATGAAAAACCCGCCCGCAAGCTGGCCTTTGTGCTTAGCGGCGGAGGGCCGCGTGGGGCGATGCAGGTGGGCGCATTGCGGGCGCTGATGGAGGAGGGCGTCGTTCCCGACATCCTGGTGGGCACATCGATTGGCGCGGTCAATAGCGTTTATTTGGCGCGCTATGGTTATAGCCTGGAGACGCTGGATTATATCATCGATGTGTGGGACAGCTCGGCGCGCGGGAATATGGCCTTTGGGGATTTTGTGCAGGCGGCCTTGCGCACCCTGTTGCCCGGCGTCAGTAACAATAGCTATCTGGAACAGGTCCGGGCTTTTCATTCCCGGCATGGCATCACGCCCGACCTGCGTTTCAAAGATCTGACCGGACCGGAACTTTATATCGTCACCGCCGACATCAGCAATCACAAGATCGCGATTTTTGGCGAGGATCCTGAGGGTTTTGTGCTGGAAAGCATGCTGGCGTCCGTGGCGATTCCCCCCTGGATTCCACCGATAAAGATCAATGACAGCCTGTATCTGGATGGCGGTGCGGTCAGCGATGTGCCCATCGAACCTGCCATCCGTATGGGTGCCACCGAGATGATCGTGCTGGATCTGTTCCACCCACCGCCGCCAACCAACAAAATCCAGGGCGTCAAGCCTCTGATGGATCGGGTCATTACCACCATGGAAGCCCGTCATCTGGAGTTGGAAAAGACTCTCGCTGAGCTCAAGGGCATTCCTGTCCACCATTGGTTGCTGCGCTATCATATCGACATTCCCCTCTGGGATATGAGTCACACGCACAATCTTATTCATGTCGGATATGAAACGGCCAAGACGTATCTCGCCGAAATGGAACAGGAAAAAGCCGCCCGCGCTGCGCCGGAAACGCCTTCGTCTCAGCGACTTGCGTCAAGCTTGCGCTGGGGAGCGTTGCAGGAGCGGATACGGGCGTTGTTCTCCGACGACCGTGCCACATAGGCCCAAAACAGAGAAATCCCGAGGCTGCTCTGCCTCGGGATTTCTCTCCACACACACATAGAAAGGAGGTGCACCGATGAATGTAAAAAACATTCGAAGAGGTGACGCCTTTAGTAAACCATAGTTACGGGGGGCATGGATATGATCTGGATCATGTTTTGGGGCTAAATTGTTGTATTTGGTGCATTTGATGCAGTCTTAATGATGCAAGCTGTCGCGAATTTTCGCCTCCAGCCGGATTTTCTCTCCTGCGTGAAGTTTGGCGTTTTCAATCCTGGCATTTTATGATCCCGACCATGATGTTATCACCAAGTGATGAAAATCCACCGGTCCACAGTTTTTTTCGTGGGATATTCGATGGCAAAAACCATGAGCGATAGCAACAGACGCAGGCTGGCGCAGGGGGCGCTCGCCGGATTCTGGCTGGTGATCGGTTTGGCGCTGCGCATCTGGCAATTCGGTTGGTATCCATTGCGGCCAGATGAGGCGCTGTACAGCACCTGGGCGCGGCTGATTTCCTCGGGCCGGGACGTGATGCTGGAACGCGTGGCAGTGGACAAGCCGCCTTTTTTTATCTATCTGCTGGCCCGTTGGTTCGACTGGTTCGGGCCCAGTGATGCGTCCGGGCGCAGTCTCAATGCGCTCATCTCCTTCCTGACCATGATTTTGGTGTGGCTGTTGGCCCGCAGGCTGTTTGGCGCTCGGGGCGGGCGCTGGGCTCTGGCGATGTTTGCGCTCTCCCCCTTCGCCATCAGCTTCGCCCCCACCGTCTACACCGATCCCCTGCTGACGTGGTGGCTTGTGCTGGCGTTGTTGCTGGCGAGTTGGCGCCTGGGGTTGCTGGCGGGTCTGGCGCTGGGGATGGGCTTCGCCACCAAACAGAACGCGCTGCTTTTCATTCCCCTCATTTTGCTGGCTCTGCCCCTGGGGCGTTATCCCACAGTTTTCGACAGGCG
>WGCR01000587.1 GCA_015493675.1 Anaerolineae bacterium | reverse complement strand
GGCGTGTCCGCGGGCAGGATGACGAAGACCGCGCCCTCGTAGCCGGAGAGGGCTGCGGCCAGGGCGTCGAAGTCGGGGAAGACCTGGGCCAGGACCAAAAGGGCGTCGGGGTGTAGGGCCAGCTTGTAGCGGGCGTCCGCGGCGGAGGTGGCGGTGGCCAGGACGCGGAAGCGGGGGTCCGCGCCGAACGCGGCCACCAGAGGCCCGGCCCGGTCGGGGGGCGCGGCCAGGAGCAGGCTGATGGGATTGGTCGATGCTGCGGCGCTCACGCCCCAGCTCATGGCGCTTCCTCCTCGATAGGCGGTAGGGGTAGGAGTTCGGAGAGGCTGAGGCCGTTGCTGGCCAGGGGCGCTGCGTCCTGAGGCATCAGATACAGGGTGAGCGCGTCCTTCTCTGCGTTGAGCGCGGCCAGGAGTTCGACGGGGGACACATACAACACTTGGGCGTTTTGGTAGTCCAATGTCCAACGTCCCACGTCCAAGGTCGGGGGCTCCTCGGTGATCAGTTCGGGCTCGTCACCGGTTTCGGCATCGGACATTGGACTTTGGACGTCGGACGCCACCGTTTGGGTCATGGGGATATAGGCGATGGCTTGGGACGCAATGGGCGCGGCCAGGAGGATGACGCCCTCGTTCGCGGGCTTGCTGCTGGTGGCAGCCACGCCGGGCGACGCGGTCAGGCCCGAGGGTTCGCCGTCGCTGACGGTCATCTGGGCGGTGACGGGCGCGCCTGCCCTGAGCGAAGCCGAAGTGTCTGGTTTGGCCTGGAACTCCGGGCTGACGTAGAGCACCCGCAGGTCTTCGATGACGGCCTTGGCGAAGAGATCGCCATTGTCATCGGGCAGGGTGGCGACGACGCCCACGCGGGCGCCGGGCCGCAGCAGGCCCGCCAGGCCCCGGTCCCGCTTCACCCGCACAGCTACGGCCCGTTCGTCCGGTCTCAAGCTCACGCCCGGCCCCAGGTGCCTGGGACTGATGGGCTCGCCCTGGAAGCGGGCCACAGCCAGTGTGTGGCCGACCAGGGCCGCGGGGTCGCCCACCGCGTCGGGCGGGGCCTGGTCCGCGGGCAGGGTGCGCAGGGCCAGGTCGGCGGGCGTGAGCGCGGTCCCAGCGCCCAGGTCGCGGGCCGCGACGACGATATCGACAGTGGGCTCCGGCTCGGGCCAGAGGGCCAGAAGGATGAGGCCGAAGGTGAACAGGCCGAAGAGGAGGGGGAGGAGAAGGGATTTCTTTTTGGACATGAAGGATGAAAAATGCGAAGGTTATGAGTGGAAACGGCGTCAAACGTCAAGACGTCAAACGTCATTTTCGGCGAGACAACCCTGACGTTTTACGTTTGACGATTGATGTGGGCGATATGTATCGTCAAATGATGATTCGCTGTCAGCACGCAACAAAAAAAGACGCTCGTGAAATCGCGGCGTCTTTCTCGTGCGTCAGGGCTGACGCGTTCTATGGGCTATTGTGGCTGAGGATCAGCGTGAGGACAATGGCGGGGTTGGAGGAACGACTCCTCAAAACTCATTGTGGAAGGAGGGGTGTGAAGATCAGGGTTGTAGCGCCAGTGACAAAGGAATCAACGTAAGATTCTGTAGTCTTGGCAGCTGTTAGTTTATAAAAAGGTCTGACGATTACTTACGCTCAACTAATTTTGAGCTTAAAATAGTATAACTAACTCCTGCCTCATGAAAATCTGTACCTATTTGTTTTTTTGGGCCAAAGACTAAATTATAAGTCTCATCTACATCTGTAAAATGAATTGCCCTGATGCCTGGAGCTATAGTCTTAAACTCATAAGGATGCCCTTGTATAACAACATTCAAGTAGTCTTCAATGTGTTCATTAGTTTCTTTCATAAAATCCAGGAATTCTTGATCATTGCCATATAATCGGTGGTATAATATTTGGACTTGTTCATTTGTTGGGATTATGTCCTTTCCTTCTTGTAAAAAATAAACTTTAACAATAGTATAATCCTGGATATCTTTTTCAGAAAATCTTGGTGTTGGTGTAGCAGTAGGTATTGGAGTGTAGGTTGCTGTAGGCATTGGCTTAGCAGTTGCCTTTTTTGTAGGAGCAGGAGTTGGGGTTAGTCTTTCTTCAAGGGTTTCTGTCGGTGTTGCTTTAATTGTCTGCTGACTTGGAGTCCAGGTAGGAGGCACAGTTGGCAAGCTTTGGCTTGGTGAAGAACCGCCACAGGCGCCGACAAGAACAGCCATGACGACAAGGACCATCAAACATGTTGCTCCAAAAATATAACGTTTCATGGATCAATGCCCCTATAACGATGAAATTGGGAAGTATAGACAAGGGAGACAACGGTTTGGCGCCAGGAACCACAGGCGCAGAGAACAATCGGGAATCGTCAATCGTGATGGAGAACACCCCGGTCCAGCATCATCGGTTGGATACCCATTGGAAGGCACGCTACCATATTTTTCTTTGCCTGTCAAACGTCATGTGGACCAGCCCAAATTCCCGAAACACCGTCCTCCGCTCACCTCACTCACTCCCCCGCCCGCACCACACATGGCCCGGGATAATTCCCCGTCCGATCCACGGCAGTGAGGCGGATGTGCAACGGCCCACCCGGTAGCGTCGTCAGGTTCAGGCGCAGCAGCAGGCCCGAGGTCGCCTGCTCGCTCCGATAGAGCATGGCCCAGTGTTCGCCATCCACCGACGCCTCCGCCTTCCAATACCACAGGTTCGGGATGTCCGCCACGCCGAAGATGTGCCACCATGGCCCGGACGCTGTGCGAATCTCGGTGATCTTCACGCCCGCGGTGGGACAAGAGAGCGTCGTGAAAGGTACAGGCTGGCCCGGCTCCGCACCGCCCGATCCATCCGAAAACGCAGGCTTCTTCACGCCCGGCAGCGACGGCAGCGTCGGCGTAGCAAAATCAGCCTCATCCCACCAGCCGGGCGTGGCGGTAGCGGTCGGCGTGACCGTGGGCAGCGGCGTCGTTCGGGCGATGACGGGCCGCGCGGGCATGGGCGCGCGGTGGAGCGCCATCGCTACCATCAACGTCACGGCGATGATGAAAAGGGTGAGGGGTAGAAAATGTCTGGACTCCATAGGCTGTTTGGACGATAGACGATGGACGGGGGACGATATCGCCCATCATCAACTGATTATTTTCCTTCTTCGTGTCTTCGTCCCCTTCGCGCCTTCGTGGCAAAAAGGAGACAGGGCCAACTTTCGATCATTCATCCTCGTCCCAATCTCTCCACGATCTCCTCATCATCCGGCTCCCGCGCCCGCACGATGAGCGGCTGCACGTACACCGGCTCCAGCAGCGCCCGGTCGAAGGCGTAGCCCAGCTTGACGACAGAACGGGCCACAGGCAGCGATGCCAGAAACCGTCGCCACACCTCGTCGGTGAAGCCCACAGGCGACTTGTGTAACATGCCGATGACCACGTCCTGGTCCCGCCGGTTCTTGACCTGGCCCGCAAACACGTTGTTGCACGAGGACAGAATGCCGGACGGGATCAGGGACGGGCTCTGGGTGATGAGATGCAGCCAGATGCCATACTTGCGGGAGTCCCGCCACATGGCTGCGAACTGCTCCGCGGTGCTGGCGGCCCCGCCCTCCTCCTCGCCTGCGTCCACGCCCGACAAAATCTTGTTGGCCTCCTCGAACACGATCTGGATGTGCGCGGGCTCCGATCGCGCCCGCCGCATCCGCTGCACCACCGCGTCGTTGTAGATGTGCCAGGCCGTCCATCCCAGCAGAAACGCCTTGGAGAACTCGTCCAGGAATGCGCCGCCCTCCAGGATGGCCACGCCCCAATCCCCCGGTGCCACCTCGTTGATGTCCACCGCGTCCGGGCCCGCGGCATACTGCCGGGCCGCCGCGCCCTGCACCAGGGGATGCAGCCGAAAGAGGATGCCCTCCAGCACGCCCCGCAGCATGGTGTCCCGCGGCGGAATCAGGCTGAGCTTGTTCTCGATTTCGGCGTAGAGCTCGGCCAGGCCCACCCGCCTTGAACGCGCCACCGCCAGTTTTTGCCTTTCTGGAGGAAGCAAGCGCCCGGTCTGCGACCCCACCATCCCGCTGAATTCCACACCGTCGTCGCTGCGCACCACCGCCCAATCTGGCGGCAGCTCAGGATCGTCGATCAGCACCCCGGCCCGTAGATACACCCGGCGCAGCGCCTCCCGCAGCTCCGCCACCTGCCGCCGCACGCCCAGTCGCGCCACCGCGCCGAAGATATCACAAAACGCGCGCCACTGCACCTCGGGCAGAATGTGCCGCCCGATCTGCAAGGGATTCCAGCGCAGAGGCCGCACGCCACCCGGCGAGAGCTGGCGGATGTCCACCCGCCCTTCCAGACCGGGCGCGTTCAAGAGCTGCCGCCAGCCCGCGCCGAAATCGAGCACCAGGGTGCGCATTTTCCACTTGACGGTCGTCTCCAGTACCAGGCGCACCGCGGCCACCGATTTGCCATAGCCGGTGTCGCCGATGAACGCGGTGTGGAAATGCCGCTCCCGGCTCAGTTTCAGGGGGACCGCGGTGAGATCGCCGGTCTCGGGCGAGACCTGATGCCCCAGCGCCACCTCGCCCGACGCGTCGGGGTAGAAGGCCAGGCCGGCGGGGATGCGCTCCTGCACGGTCACGGCCAGGCCCTCCTCGAAGAGATTGGGTGCGGTCAGGGCCGCCACCATCTCCGGCGTGTGCAACGTGCCCCAGCGGGTCCACAGGCCCACGTCGAAGGGGTCGGACGCGGCCCGGTCCAGGGAGGGGCGCAGGGCCAGGACGTGGGGCCGCAGCGCCTCCCCCGCCATCACGGTCATTACGGGCGTGGGCGCATTGGGCCCGTGAAAGGCTTGTGGAACTAGGGATTCCGCTGCGGCCGCGCCCTTCGCGTCCACCAGGAGCATGGCGCTGGTGAGGAAGCCCCCCTCCGCGGTGGCGTGATTCAAAAGGGTGCGTCCTAAATGAGTTGGAGACATGGTCAATTTGGTAGAATGACGGCGACAACCAATCGTCGGAACACTCACCAGGAGAGAACCATGTCATCCAACTCGGCTATCATTGTACAAGAAATCCGCGAGGAATTCGAATCCATGTTGCAT
>WGCR01000586.1 GCA_015493675.1 Anaerolineae bacterium | reverse complement strand
CCTCCATGTCTGGCGTAACGGTCACCTTGACATGCTGGAAACCGGCCCGCTCTTCGAATGAGCAGCCGATAAATGTGCATGGATTCATGACGCCTTCGATTTTAATCTTCATACTGTTGAGCTTCAAGCCCCTTTGCCTGGCTACT
Organism: Anaerolineae bacterium; assembly: GCA_015493675.1. Lineage (GTDB taxonomy): Bacteria > Chloroflexota > Anaerolineae > J102 > J102 > M2005. Next base: position 2,480 of record WGCR01000586.1, on the reverse strand, counting down.
TCATGTCCGGTGACATTCAGACATCCGGCCAGAGCCATCAACAGCATTTGCACGGGCGAGGGGCCTTGATTGGTCCCGCCCATCTGCTCAGGTTCATCAATAATCAGTTTGAATTTTCCAGCCTGCACCATCATCCTGGTGGGGCTTTGACTGGTTCCCCTGACGACGACGTTGACTTCTTCGATGCAGGGAATATCGTTTGTTTTCAGGTCTGTGATTGCCATAGTGGCGAGAATCCTTTTGAGAAATAATGGATGTACGTAGTTTTTATTGGGAATGGAGCGCATTGAGGATTGTTCTCAATTGCGCTGCGGTCATTACGCCCACAAACTCCTGGCGCTTGCCTTGCCGATCGTAAAAGACTTCGGTGGGGATCAATTGCAGACGTTCGGAGCGCAGCAGAGCCTGATTGGCGGGCTCATCCACATTGACGTCGATGAGGATGACGTCTCCCTCGAAGTCGGGCATGACCTGGGCTACCACGCCCATCATCTCCTGGCATGAGGCGCAGGTGAGCGAGTGCATGAAGACGAATGCTGGCTTTCCGCTCTGCAAGGCGGCTTCCAGCCGGGCCTGGGGCGAGGCCTGGCTGGCGGATGACGGCGCTTGTTGATGCGAAGGGAGGAGCAGCAAAATGAGGACGATGAGGAACAGTGCCACTCCGCCAACAACCGCCCCCACAAAAATCTTCTTCATGGGGGCGGGGCTTGGGCGTTTGTTGCGTCGGCGGGAAGCGTGGGACATCTCAACCGCAACAAGAGCTGCTAATCGCCCGGCTGATGATCTGTTTCAACTGCATCTTGCTGGGCACGCCGCCATAGCCGATGAGTTTTTCGTCGATGACCAGGCCCGGCGTAGCGCTGATGCCGTAGCTCATAATGGCGGGGATGTCGGTGACTTCGACGACCTGGGCGTCGATTTTCATCTCCTTCAGAACCTCCAGAGCCAGCCGTTTCAGGCGTTTGCAGTTGGCGCAGCCTGTGCCGAGGATTTTGATAACCATGAAAATATCTCCTTTGTGTGTGGGAAAAGGAATGAGTAATGATTGATGATCAAAGAATCAATGCGATAGCATTTTCTCGCTGCCAAGGTGACAGTCACTTCACCTGGGACGAAAGCCGCTAGTTCAGACTAAAAACTGTGCTGAAATCAAAGCGAAGTGACTGTCACCTTTTTCATCATCAGATAACCGCATTGAAGAGGAAACCGACCAGGAGGATGCCCGCGGCCACTACCGCGATGAAGGTGGCGATGAGTTTGGGCTTGAGCACGCGCCGCAGCAGGATCATCTCGGGCAGGCTGAGGGCGATGACGCTCATGACGAAGGCTAGCACCGTTCCCAGGGCTGCGCCCTTCTCCGTCAGCGCCAGCGCCACCGGCGCAATGCCCGCCGCACTGGAATAGAGGGGAATGCCTACCAGCACGCCCGCTGGCACGCTCCACCAGGCGTCCTTGCCCAAAATCCCGGCCATGGCGTCTTCGGGCACGTAGCCGTGGATGGCCGCGCCGATGGCAATGCCGATGACGACAAAGAGCCAGACCTTGCCCACGATTTCTCGCGTGCCCCGCGCCGCTTGCCGAAAACGCTGTTCCCAGGTGGGGCGGGTTTCGGACTGCGCCACCTCGTCGAGCTGCAATTGCCAGACAAAATCTTCTACGCCCGCCTCCACATTGGGCATCCGCCCGATGACGTACCCGGCGACGATGGCGATGGCCAGCCCCGTGGCCAGATACAGCCCCGCGATCTGCCAGCCGAACATGCCAAACAACAGAGCCAGGGCGATCTCGTTCACCATGGGCGCGGCGATGAGATAGGAGAAAGTGACGCCCAGGGGGATGCCGCTTTCCACAAAGCCGATGAACAGGGGCACGGCCGAGCAGGAGCAGAAGGGCGTGACCACGCCCAGGCTGGCGGCCAACGCATTTCCTACGCCCTCACGCTTGCCGCCCAGCGCCCGGCGGGCCTGCTCTGTGCTGAAAAAGCTGCGCAGCGTGGTGATGAGAAAGGTGACGCCCGCCATCAGCAGCAAGATTTTGGGCGTGTCGTAGAGGAAGAAGGCCACCGCCCCGCCCAGACGGCTGTCGGGCGAAAGCCCCAGCGTCTGGTAGCTGAACCAATCGGCAAAGGGCCGCAATTGGCTCCAGACCAGCAGCCAGATGGCGGCCAGCCCCAGGACGACAGCCCAGGGCTTCCATTCGGCGGCGTGGGTTGCGGGCATGGGGGCGGCGATGGCCGCGGCTTGCGATTTCTCGTCAGTAAGATCGAAGTCAGGATCGACGAAAACGAATTCTCCAGACATGAATAGGCGTCTCCTTGATGTGTGTGTGGTGTGTGGGTGTGTGGCGGGATCAGTGCCTTATCAATGGAATCCTGGCCCACTGGGCAAGAAAATGTCTCACGCAAAGACGCAGAACCGCAAAGAAAAAAAGAGGCAAAGAAAAACTTAGCGCCTTGGCGACTTTGCGTGAGATCAGCTTTT
>WGCR01000585.1 GCA_015493675.1 Anaerolineae bacterium | reverse complement strand
TCTTGCAGGCTGCCGTGAAATTTCTGCCCGAAGAATTCAATGCTGTCCCCGGCGTCGAAACTGCCATCGGCATCGCCTGCGACGCGAATGGCTACGGGTTGGCCCTGGCTGGACAAGGCGAAGGTGCGGGGATCGATGGTCGAGACATCCACGCCTGCATTTTGCAAATCGGTGGGCGTGATGCGGGTGACGCCGTCATGGGTGACGCCGATGCGCAGGCGCAGGGCGGCGTTTTCGGCGCGGGCGGATTCGGGCCTGATGGCCAGAAGCAAGGCTGTGGATAACAGCGCCAGGGTGAGGAAAGAAAGAGTGAGCTTTTTCATGAGGATTGGATTTGGAGGTGGGGCGGCAGGGAGGGGGCTCAAATCGGCCTGCCGGTATGGGCGGCGTCAATCCGCCAGTTCGCGGGCGTGTTCGACGTATTCCAGACTTTGGTGACGGAAGTAGGTGTTGTACAGGGTCGCGTAGTGTCCTCCCATCGCCATCAGGGTCTCGTGGCTCCCCTCTTCGATGATTGTACCATGATCTATGACCAAAATGCGATCTGCGGCTTTGACGGTGGAAAGACGATGGGCGATGAGGATGCTGGTCGACCGGATTAGAATCAGATTGAGAGCCTGCTGGATTTGCCATTCGGTGAAGGGATCGATGCTGGCGGTGGCTTCGTCCAGGATGAAAATGGCGGGTTTGTGGGCGAGCGCCCGCATCAGAGCCACCAACTGCCGTTGGCCCATGCTCAGGCGGTTGCCCCGCTCGCCCACTTGCGTTCTCAGGCCGTCGGGCAGCGTTTCCAGCCATTCGCCATTGCCGATTTTACGGGCCAGTTTCAGAATGCCTGCATCGGTGATGTCGGGATTGGCGTAGCGGATATTATCAGCGACATCGCCTGAAAATAAAAATGGCATTTGCGAGACGATGCCCAGTTGCTGGCGATAGGCCGCCAGATCGAAGCTGCGGATGTCTTTGCCATCCACCAGGATGCGGCCGGCCTGGAATTCATAGAACCGGGCGATGAGTTTGGCGATGGAGGATTTGCCTGCGCCGGTGTGTCCCACCAGGGCGATGGTTTCGCCTGCCCGGATGTGCAGATTGAAGTGCGACAGCACATCTTCGTCCTCGACATAACGAAAGGTGACGTCCTCGAAACGGATATCGCCCGAGAGGGAAGGGGGCGCCGTGTGATCGGTTTGCACCACGTTGGGCTCGGCCTCGATCAGGGCGAAGATGCGCTCCGCCGCCGAAAGCCCCGCCTGAATCTGGGCCGAGAACGCAGCCAGGTTCAGCACAGGGAAGAAGAAGCGATCGAGGCTGGTGAGGAAGAGATACCAGGCGCCCGCGGTGACAAATCCTTGCAGCACGGTCAGGCCGCCGGCATAGACCAGGGCCGCGGTGGCCACGCCTCCCAGGCCATTGAGCAGCGGAAAGACCGAAGAGAGTACGAAACCGCGGCGCACGTTGACCTGATAGCTTTCTTCGTTCGCGTTTTCAAATTCCCCATAGATGGCGGATTCCTGACGATAGTTTTTGGCCACAGAGATGCCGCCGATGCTTTCCTTGATTTTGGCATTGACATAAGCCATGGCCCGCATGCCCAGCCGGGTGTATTTGCGCATCACATTGCGCAGGGCGCTGGCTGCGAAGAAAAGCGCCGGTAAAAAGAGGAAGACGCCCAGGGCCAGCCGCCATTCGATTTTGATGAGGAAGCCAGCGAGGATGATGGCGGTGATGAACTGCGAGGTGACATCCGCAATCATGGTGATGACTTCGCCGAAATCGCGGGTGTCGGTGGTGATGCGGGAGACGATGCGCCCCGATGAGTATTTATCGAAAAAGGAAAGATCGTGATTGACCGAGGCCCGAAAGGCGTCGGTGCGCAAGGTCAGCACCATATCGCCGATAGTGCGGACGGTGAGGCGTCTGCGCACCAGGTTCGCCACCCACACAGCGACGCCGAAGAGAAAGACGGCGGTCGTAATGGTCGCCAGCAGCATGGGATTGGCATCGGCCCGCAACAGATCGATGCCGCGCCCCACCAGCACCGGAAAGCTGGCGCTGGACCCGGCGATGATGACAAGCATGATGGTGATGAAGAAGAGGCGTCGGGTGTAGGGTTTGAAGTACGCGCCCATTCCCTTCAACAGTTCTTTATCACTGTATTGGCGGTCGTAGCCTTCTGTGTCGAGGTTGGCGAAGAAGCCCATGGATCAGTAAGCAGTGGGAAAGTGAGCAGTAATCAGTAATCAGTAAGCAGTAAGCAGTGTAAGTTGTGTCAAGTCCTGAAATATGTTTACGTCAGGAAGAAGAAAGAACTTTACCATAAAAAGAATTGAAGGGCTGTAGCACAGCCAGCCTGTGCCGATTGTATCAGAAAGCTTGAGCCCGTCAAGGGCTTCGCAAGTCGAAGGCAAACCCCGCCTT
>WGCR01000584.1 GCA_015493675.1 Anaerolineae bacterium | reverse complement strand
CCGTTTGAACCTTTGACGCCATTTTGCGAGCTCCACTTCTCCTTCATTCTTGTTTTGCCTCTATTGTAACTCAATTTGCTTGTATATTCCATCGAACATTTGTTTAATGTGACATTGTCGAACTACAACCAATGCGTTATCGGTTTCATACATATCCAAAGGCAAGTTGCCAAAACTGGGCCAGGCGCTGGAAGCGCCAGACAGCGGCTTTGTAGTCAGCAGTGCGCCTTCGATAGGAGCAAAGAGGTCATCATTGAAAATGTCGGTGGGGCGAAGCACATCATAAACCGGGTCATATACCATCAGATCGGTCATGGCTCCACCTCCTTGTATACGGAATTTTGGAAACAGGCCGCGGGCCCGACGAGAGGCGTCTCCCGTCGGGTCCAGCCAATCGTTCAGTCAGTTGTTTCAACTGACTTTTTTGATAGAGATGTGTTTGGGTTTTACTTCTTCGACTTTGGGGATGTGCAGTGTCAGGACGCCGTTCTCATACACAGCTTCCACCTTGTTGCTGTTCACCGGCACAGGCAGGGAAATGCTGCGCTGGAACATGCCGAAGCGGCGCTCGCGCAGGTGATAGCGCACATCCTCGGCTTCCTCCACCTTGATCTCGCCCTTGATGGTCAAAACATTATCGGTCAGGCTAATATCCAGTTCGTCGGGCGAGATGCCGGGAATGGAGGCCTTAACGATGAATTCGTCCTCGGTTTCGATGACATCCAACGGCAGCATCCATGCAGTCGCCGATTGTCGCCACAGAGGCAGCGTGGAAGCGAGTTCAGACTCGAAAATGCGATCAACAGCATTCTGCAACTGCATCATCTCGCGGAAAGGATCCCGTCGTACAAGGGTTGTCATCTTTCATACCTCCTGTTTTTATGGGATGCTAATGTGAGAAGACAACGTGTTGAGCAACTCGCTCACCTTTATTGATAAAATGGGAACATTAGCAAAGCCTAAGCAAAAAATTAGATTGAAATTAGAATTGATTTGTGTTGCAGTTTTTTGATAGAGGTGATACACTTCGTTTCGATTTGTGAGCGTTTCAACGGTGGTGTGATTTTGTGTCCGCCCCATCATTTTTTTGAACGAGGTATTTGATGACGCGTTGGTTAACGCTTTCTTCTGCAAGTAAACTGCTGGGGATTCACCCTGCCACCTTGCGTCAATGGGCCGATGCGGGCAAAGTGCCTTCTTATCGCACGCCCGGGGGACACAGGCGTTTTCGGGCTGAGGACCTTCGCGCTTTTTTGATGCAGGCCAGCCGGTCTGCATCCATGCAGGAGGCAAGCGCCGAGGAGACGCTTTTTACTACGGCGCTGGTGGAGACAAGACGCGATCTAAAACAATCCCCTCCCTCCGAACAGGCATGGTACAGCAAGTTCGATGAGAAAGGCATGACCAATCAGCGAATGTTGGGTCGCTCCCTTTTCGAGAAAGCTATCCGCTATCTTACGTTGCCCCAACAGCGAGAATCTCTGATTGACGAAGGACGGGAGTTGGGACATGCTTATGCGTATTCTTCGTTGAAGTATCAAATTTCTCTACTTGACACCGTGCGGGCCTTTCAGTTTTTTAGACACAAATTACTGCGTTCGCTCACGAGCAGCGATTCGGGGGTGCGTTTGACCGAGGAGGAAGACTTGCAACTGCGGGCGGATTTCGACGCCTTTTTTGATGAAGTGTTGTTCGGACTGATCGATACGTATGAGCGTCAATTGTTGGGGGAGACGGAAGCGATTCAATCCTCTTCCCCGACGATTGAGGGCTGAGGGATGGCCGATTGGACATTTACTTCGGAGATTTTCATCCGGGCGTCCGAAAAATCATTGCTTGCGGGTAATAAAATGGGGTATGATAGCGTCTGATTTTCGAAACCCGGATAATATGATGATTTCCAAACGTTTTTTTTCTATTCTTATTCTGCTGGCGCTAATTTTGGGCGCCGGGTGGATTTGGCTGAGCCGCATTCCTGGCGGCGCTGTCGCTTCCATCGAAAGTATCCCTTTGCGAGGACATCCAGCCCCGGAATTTACGTTGCAGACGCTGGATGGCGAGCCTCTCAACCTCTCGGATCTGCGCGGTAATGCCGTCGTGTTGAATTTTTGGGCCACCTGGTGCCCGCCCTGCCAGGCGGAGATGCCCGAATTGCAGGCCGTTCATGAGGCCTATGCCGCGAGCGGGCTGGTGGTGTTGGGCGTCAATCAGGCTGAGGATTCGACGACTGTGCAGGCTTTTCTGGATGAGCGGGAACTGACGTTTCCTGTTGTTTTGGATTTGCAGTATGAGGCTTCGCAACGCTATCAGGTCAACTCTCTGCCTACGACATTTTTTATCGATCGTAATGGCATGATTCGCGAAATCGTCGTCGGGCAGATGAACGCCGCTTTACTCAAACAACAACTTCGCAGTATTTACCCTTAGCCATGTATCCCACTATTTCCATCGGCCCGGCCTCGCTGCCTACCTATCCCCTGCTCATGCTGTTGGGCTACTTTTTGGGGCTCTGGTTCGCCAGCAAAGTGGCGGCCCGGCGCGGCCTGAATCCAGATCATATCTACAATATGGGTTTTTACGCCCTGATTGCGGCCCTGGTTATCGGGCGTCTGGGGCATGTCTTTTTCTACTTCTCCGCTTACGTCGCAGATCCCCTCAGCGCGCTTTCGCCCAACTTTTCCGCCATCCAGCCGATATTTGCGACGATTGCTGCGTTGGCCGTGGTTCTCTGGTATCAACGCAAATATGCTATTCCTGTTTTCCATCTGCTGGATGCCCTGGCGGGAGGCGCACTGGTGATGCTGGCGGCAATGGCGTTAGCCGACGGTCTGAACGGACGTCATTTTGGCGAGCCCAGCGTGGCTCCCTGGGCCATTTTTCAGTGGAATGTGGCCCGGCACCCGGTGCAGTATTACGAATTCTTTGGCGTGCTGACCGTGCTGGCCGGATTTTGGGCGTTGCTGGGACGATTACAGTCAGGGCTGGCGGCGTTGTTTGCAGTGGCGGGCTATGCGGGCGTGCGATTGCTGGTGGATGCGTTCCGGGCTGATGTCGTGGTGGTGGGAGACGGTTTCCGCCTGAGCCAGATCATCGCCTGGATCGTGTTGCTGGTGGCGCTGTTGGCTTTTTATCAGTTTGCTGCCAGAGATGAAGCGGACAACGGAAATGCTGTGTCAAAATAGTCTCGACCGGTGCGGGATTCTCCTCATCACCCTTTGCGCGAGACAGCCAGTTTGCCAGCCAACAATGAGAGGGCGAATTTACGCTCTCCTTTGGTGATGAAGTTGATGGTGACGTAGTCGTCATCCTCGCCTTTCTCGATGGCTGTCACCGTGCCCACGCCGAAATGACTGTGTTTTACTTTTTGCCCTGTTTTCAAGCGATTGGGATTAATTTTTCGTTTGGGTGCGGGCGGGATGGCTTTGCGCAAATCGGCGATGGCATTGGCCTCGCGGTCGCGCCAGGCTTCGGCGTAGGCTGCCAGGTCCTCCGGTTTCTTCACATGTCGGCTGATTTCATCCAGGCGCTTGCGGGCCTGATTCAGCTTTTCCATCAGCGCCGCCTTGCCCTTGAACCGTTTGGCTTTGGCCAACCGCCGGGAGGAAGCGCCCAGGATCATCTGCAGACGGCGCAGTTGTTCGTTGGGGAAGGGGTCCAGCGGATAAATCAGCGCCAGATCGACGCCATTCAGGCGACACAGTTCACGCCGGGTTTCATCGCGAGATTGGTCCTCCAGTTCTTCCCAATCGCTTTTGCGACGCTGCCCCTTGGCTTTCATGCCCGTAAAGCGCACGGCTACGCCGATCTCCGGGTACAGGTAATCCAGCTTGAGTTTGCGTTTGGTGGCGGGGTTGATCAGCCAATCGGGGGAAGCATTTTTTTCGACGGTGAAACCTTCAAAGATGCGGGCCAGAATCTCGTTCCAGCCCATCAGGGGGAGATAGCTGCTCATAGTGGGGGATTTGAGAGGGGGAAGTGACGGTTGTAAAGCTGTAGAAAATATGTGATGTGCGGGTCTGAAGTCGGCCAGATATGAAGGGTGATGATGCGGTGCGAATCACTTCACTTTTCCCAGCATCTTATCCATCAGCCCGGGGACGAAAGTGGAAGCCCACACGAAGACGCGGTCGAACAGGGTGGCATAAGCGTCACGTGGTTCTTTGAGAGCGGCCTTGACAATGGCCCGGCCGACATCCTCGGCCGAGGTGACTTTGGCCCGGCCCTTGCCCTGCACCGTGGAGGGGCCGGTAAGCAGATTATCGCCAAAATGGGTGGCGGTGACGCCGGGATAGAAGCTGACGACCCGGATGTTGTCGGGCCTCAACTCTATGCGAATGCTTTCGGAGAAGGCGTTGAGAGCGAATTTGGAAGCGCAGTAGATGCTGATGCCGGGCATGGCGCGTCGCCCTACGATGGACGAGATGTTGATGATAAGGCCCTGCTTCTGCGCCCGCATATCGGGCAGCACGGCCTGCACCACGCTGATGGCGCCCCAGAAGTTGATATCGAAGAGTTCTTTGCCTTTGACGAAGTCAATCGCACCGACGGGGCTGCTCATGCCTACGCCAGCGTTGTTGATCAGTAGGTCGACGCCGCCGAACGCCTCCCGGATTCGGGCTACAGCCTGTTGGACGTCCTCCGGATTGGAAACATCGGCCGGGATGGCCAGAGCGTTCACATCTGGTTTTTGATTGAGTTCTGCCGCCAGCGCGGTGATGCGCGGTTCGGAGCGGGCCAAAAGCGCCAGTCTGACCGGATATTCGGAAAAGGCCCGGGCCGTGGCGGCGCCGATCCCCTGCGAAGCGCCGGTGATGAGGATAGTTTTATTCGCAAGTTTCATACGCACTTTTTCTTGCTGAAGAGACTGCCCAGCAGCCAGCCAACAGCGATAGCCAGGAGCGCCCCCGCTAGCCACCACGGCCATGCCGGCAGACCGGATGAGGTTTTTAGTTCGATGGGATCAAATCTGGTGGCGTTTCCCGAAAGCTCCACCTCTTCCAGTTGATAGTAATATGTTTGTCCTGTTCCGGCAGTTTTATCGGTAAACGTATAATCACCGCCGCTGACAGGATCCTGCGAAGGGGGAATGAGTTGATCGTTGATCTTCTCCCACGGGCCATCAGGAGTGGTGGAACGGTAAAGATTGAAGCCGGCGGTGTTCACCTCTGAGGCTGTTTCCCAGGTGATGGTCGCGCCCTGTTTGCTGCATCCGGATAACAGCAGAAGAAAAAGCAGGGACAGGAGAAGGGTAAGACGGGATTTGGTCATGGGGTGCGGATTTCGGTGAGAGCAGCCATCACGATGACCCTGTGCGTATTGGTCTGGGCGGGCCAGCAGGTGATGAGGGTGAGCGCGGGGAAGTCGGTAGAGAGCAGATAACTGGCGTTTTCTTGACGCGTGGTCACAGATGCATCGGTTTCGGGAATACGCCGCCAACCGGTGACGCGATAAACAAATCGTCGCCCGACATCATCTTCTAAAATGATCGCATCGCCCAGACCGAAGGGCGCGTCCGGCTCGCCGATGCGACTGAGAGCGGCGAAGACGCTGCCGCCGATGTTGTGATGGCCCGAGATGACGACATTGCCCGCCTCGCCCGGAAAGGCGCTGTCGATGTGATGACCGGCCGCGAAATCGGGCACTTCCCACTCGGTGTGGTTGTCGACAGTGCGCCAGCCCATGGGATGCACGGGCGCATCCAGCCCCAGCGCCGGAATCATGATCCGCACGGGAGATCGTCCCTGGCCCGGAGGCAGCGGGGCAATGGTGGGGACAGGTTCGGGCCCGGCGGCGTCAATCCGGCCAACCGGCGTGGGGGCGGACGCTGTCGTTACGGCAGATGCCCTGGTGGGAACAGGCGATGGTGTGGGCGCGGGCGTCGATGTGGGCGTATGGGTGGCACTCGGCGTAGAGGTGGCAGTAGGCGTCCAGGTGGGCGCGGGCGTGGGAGGACGCGGCGTCTGCGTCTCGTTCCTGCAGGCCGATAAACCGATGCACAGGAGCGTCGAAACCAGGATCAGGAATAAAGCATGGCCCAACTGCATCATTTCAAATCATACGTTTAGCGAATCATTCAGAGCCACATGGCGATGCCTGCAATGACGCGGGCCCATTTGGCGATGTTGAACATGTCGATCTTGCCTGTCCCTGACGAAAGATGGACAGCAAGACAAAGATGGCTGTACTGAAAAAACCTTCAACACGGAGGCACAGAGCGCACGGAGGAAGAAAAAGGTGAGATTTGGAGAGGAATTCCTCTGTGAACTACCACTATTTTCTCCGTGTCTCCGTGGTGAAACGACCTTTTTGCAGTGGAGCCAAAGATATACGAAAATTCTTTGTCAGAGGATGTCGGGGGGGGAGTCTGGTTGCGGGTTGCTATTTTAACAATCTGGGGAGATTTTTCCTAACCGCCGAAGGATTGTTTGAGCCTGTACGAGAATTTTTGTCGCACCTTTTGCACTTTGGGGGCCACAACGACCTGACAGTAAGGCTGATGCGGATTGCGTTGGAAATAATGTTGGTGATAGTCTTCGGCGACATAAAACACAGTCAAGGGGACAACCTGGGTGACGATGGCGCCGGGCCAGAGTCCCTCTGTATTCAGCTCCCGGATCACCTCCTCTGCCACGCTCCGTTGCTGATCATTATGATAAAGGATGATGGAACGGTACTGCTCCCCCACATCCGCGCCCTGCCGATTGACGGTCGTGGGGTCATGAATGGTGAAGAAAATATCCAGGATGTCACGAAAAGTGATCTCTGCGGGATTGAAGGTGATTTGCACCACTTCGGCGTGTCCGGTGCGTCCGGAGCACACTTGTTCATAAGTGGGGCGAGGGACATGGCCGCCCGCGTAGCCCGAGACAACCTTTTCTATACCCGCCACCTGTGCGAAGGCCGCTTCCAGACACCAGAAACAGCCGCTCCCCAGCGTGGCGAGCTCTTGTTGCATTGAGATCATGAATCCTTCCTTTTTCGCGCCAAAATGATTATTCTAGGCATCAATTTTAGCCAGAAATGAGACTTTGGAGTATGATCGAATCCGCGTTTCGATCTGATTATCGTTTCGAATCGTAAATTATCAAAATCTGCGACTGATTGTTCTGTCGCGGCAAATATAGGCATTATCGGAAATAAGAAAGTCTTCGCTCACGCTTGACATCATGCTGCTGCTGATAAAGCTCAAAGATTAATGAACAATGATTAAAGGCTAAATCAGCGTGTTTTTCACTTTAATCATCACGCATTAATCATTGATTCTAGCATGATTGAGCGGAAAGCGGAGAGTCCGCCTCGCAGTGGGTTATTTCCAATAATATCTAATAAATCCGGCTCAACCGGATTTTGTGAGGTCTCCCCTCCGGAATGTGGTCTGGCGATTTTCGTCCCCTTCCCGGAAATAAAAAGACACTCTTTGAAATCCAAAAGAGTCATAATTTTTTGCAATGGAGCAATGAAAACTATGGCAAAGGAATACATTGATGGCGCAACGGCCATCGCCCGCGGCGCCTTGGCGGCGGGATGTGATTTTTTCGCCGGATACCCGATCACACCGGCAACCCCTATTCTGTTACACATGTTGAATGAATTGCCCAAAGTTGGGGGCGTGGGCATCGAGGCCGAAGATGAGATCAGCGCTATCGGCATGTGTATTGGCGCTGCTATGACAGGCGTTCGCCCCATGACCGCCACTTCGGGCCCTGGCATCTCTCTTTATTCCGAAAACATCGGTCTGGCCATCATGGGGGAGACGCCGCTGGTGATCGTGGATGTGATGCGCATGGGGCCTGCCACCGGCGGCGCCACCACCCCTGCTCAGGGGGATGTGCAGTTCGTGCGTTGGGGAACCAGCGGCGGTTACCCCGTCATCTCCCTGGCCCCCTCCTCTGTGGCTGAATGCTACACCCTGACGCAGCGGGCCTTCGATCTGGCCGAACGCTACCGCACGCCCGTGTTCATCCTGGTGGACAAAGAGATGAATTACGCCATGGCCACGGTGGACATCGATGAGTATGTGGACGCGCCTGTGGGCCAACGCCCGCTGGTTCCCCAGAGCCTGCCTGAGCCCGCGGTGGTGGATGGCGTGCGGGTGAATGCCGCCACCGGCCAGCCAGATCCGCGGCTGCGGCCCGAGGAAACATACCTGCCCTACGATTTCAACCCCGTCGACGCAGTGCAGCCCACCAGCCCCTTTGGCGGCCCGCACATCACCCGTTTCACGACCTCCAGCCATGACGAACACGGGTTTCTCACCAAAGATGCGGAGAAAGTGAAGCGATTGAATGATCATTTACGCTTGAAAATCCTGAATCACCGGCAGGAGATGGAGTTTGGCATTTCAGACTTGCAGCCGGAGGCTGACACGCTGTTTATCAGCTACGGCACCACTGCCCGGGCCATGCGCGAGGCCGTGGATCGCAGCCGTGAGGCCGGTCAGCCAGTCAGCGGCCTCACCCTGCACACCCTGTGGCCTGTCCCCGAAAATCTGATCCTGGACGCGGTCGCAGGCCATCGCCGCATCATCGTGGCAGAATTGAACCACGGGCAGTACATTCGCGAGATCGAACGCCTGGTTTATCGTGATGCCGCCCAAAAACGCATCCTCCCGCCCGAAATCATCGGGTTGGATCAGGCCGATGGCGAGCTCATCACCCCCGAACAATTTCTTGGAATGGTCAACGGCTGATTGCCAATAAAGGAGAGAAAAATGGCTGTAGCGCCTATTCAAATAGAAAAACCCCGCAGCACATACAAAAATGAGCGCCCTTTTCCCTTCTGTCCGGGATGCGGGCATACGCTGATCCTCAATCATCTGGATAAAGCGCTAACAAAATTGCAGATTGATCCCGCCAAAACGGTCATTGTCAGCGATATTGGTTGTGTAGGACTCAGCGATCAATACTTTACCACCAATGCTTTTCATGGCTTGCACGGGCGCAGCATCACCTATGCCACGGGCATCAAACTGGCCAATCCTGATCTCAACGTCATTGTCTTCATTGGCGACGGCGGCACAGGCATCGGCGGCACGCATCTCATCAATGCCGCCCGTCGCAATGTGGGGCTGACCGTGCTGGTCTTCAATAACTTCAATTTTGGCATGACCGGCGGCGAGCATTCGGTGACCACCCCTCACGGGGCCATCACCGCCACCACCCGCCACGGCAATCCCGAATGGCCGCTGGATATCTGCGCCACGGTGGGCGTCAATGGCGCCGGGTATGTTTATCGCGGCACTTCTTTCGATAAAGACCTGCCCGATCGCATGACCGAGGCCATCGAATACGACGGTTTCGCCCTGCTGGATATCTGGGAGCTGTGCACCGCCTATTTTGTGCCCAACAACGATTTCGGGCGCAAAGAGATGTTGGGGCTGGTGGATACGCTGGGACTGGAGACGGGCCTGCTCCACTATCGGCAGGTGACCGATTACGCCCACCGCATGAGAGAGCTGGCTGCAGATATGGCCGGCAAACCCACGCTGCCGCTCAAACCCATCGAGACGGCCTACCCCAATAACGTGACTCGCAAATTCCACCTGGTGCTGGCCGGATCGGCTGGAGCCAAGGTGCGCTCCGCCGCCAAACTGGTGGGCTACGCCGGAGTCATGTCGGACCTGTGGGTCACCCAGCGGGATGATTATCCCACCACCGTCAAAACGGGCCACAGCATCAGCGAGATCATCCTCAGTCCGGAAGAGATTCGCTATACAGGCGTTGCCAAACCGGACGCCCTGGTGCTTATTTCGGTGGACGGTTTGAAGAAAGCCGGACGACATCTCGCAAATATGACCGAGGATGATATACTTTTCACGATTCCACAATTCGCTGATGCGCCCACCAAAGCGCGTAAGGTGATTTTGGATCCCAAAAAGGCTGGTATTCGCGTCACACGCACCAATCTGGCGCTGCTGCTCACTGTTGCGGCTCTGCGCGAGCTGAATCTTTTCCCCATCGACGCGGTTGAAGAGGCGGTTCAGCGCTTCCAGACGCGCTTTGCCGATCTGAATCTCCCCGTTATCGCCGCCAGCGCCAATTTGCTTTGAAGATATCCATATTCGTGTCATTCTGAAGAAGCGGAGCGACGGAAAAATCTCGCGGTCGATGATCGAGGAGATGATTTGTCGTAATTACTCTTCAGCATGACGCAATCACCTTTTTCATTCCTTATCGGCGTTTGCACCACACCTTTTTGACTCCCACTGTCAAGTCCTGAAATATGTTTACGTCAGGAAGAAGAAAGAACTTTACCATAAAAAGAATTGAAGGGCTGTAGCACAGCCAGCCTGTGCCGATTGTATCAGAAAGCTTGAGCCCGTCAAGGGCTTCGCAAGTCGAAGGCAAACCCCGCCTT
>WGCR01000583.1 GCA_015493675.1 Anaerolineae bacterium | reverse complement strand
CCCTTACAGCGAATTCATCATCATGGACGATGAGACGAAAGCGCATGTGAGGGAAATCTACGCCCGGGGCCAGGAATTGGGCCGGGATCCCAACGCCTTCTCCAAACTGGGCGACAGCCTCATCGCCAACCCCTATTTTTTGCGGGTATTCGATCAGAAAGATCCCAACCTGGGCAGCTATCACCTGGGCGACTATGCTTATCTGCAGGATGTCATCGAACACTATCAGGGATCATTCGATCGCTATGGGACGGGCATTCATGTGGGCCTGCACACCTGGTCGGTATTCGATCCCATGTGGGCCAGCAAGAAATGGTGCAAATCCAACGAGAATCTGCTGGATTGCGAGATCCGGCTGAACAATCCCAGCGTGATGCTGGTGCTGCTGGGCACCAACGATGACGCTCCGCAGGCCACTTTCGAGAGCAGCTACGATAAAATCGTGGCGCATATTATCGATCAGGGTATTGTCCCCGTCCTTTTCACCAAGGCGGATCGTTTCGAAGGGGACAACCGGAACAATGAATCCATCAGAAAAATCGCCGAGAAGTACAACGTTCCGCTGGTGGATTTCGACAAATTGGCTGACACCATGCCCAACCGGGGCACAGGGCCGGATAATATCCATCTCAGCATCGCCAACAGCAACGATTACGCCGATCCCGATGTCTTTCGTTATGGCAACACGGTTCACAACCTGGCTACTCTGATTATGCTGGACAGACTCCTGGCGGTGATCAACCAGTAGCCCCCTGTCCGCGTCACCCATTATCTTTTGCCCTTCACTTTCCCGGTTTTCTGCCCCATGTCCCACATTACCCTTGACGGCAACAGCCTTACAATTACTGATGTTATCACCGTGGCCCGCACTCGTCCCGGCGCCCTGACGCTGGAGATGTCCTCGCAGGCCCGCACCGCCGTGGCCCGCGCCAGCCAGGCGGTGGCGCAGATCGTCGCCGATGGGCGGGTTGTCTACGGCATCAACACCGGTTTTGGCGCATTCAAGAATACGACTATTCCGCACAACGCTCTCCGCCAGTTGCAGATCAATATCGTGCGCTCCCATTCCGCAGGAACCGGGCATCCCCTGGATACGGACATCGTGCGGGCGATGATGCTGGTGCGGGCCAACACCCTGGCTTCGGGCTATTCGGGCGTGCGAGTGGAAACCATCGAGCTGCTGTTGCACATGATCGAGCGGGGCGTGCATCCTGTGGTGCCCCGGCAGGGGTCATTGGGCGCCAGCGGCGATCTGGCCCCGCTGGCCCACATCGCCCTGGTGATGATTGGCGAGGGAGAAGCTGAGTTTGGCGGTGAGATCATGTCCGGGGCTGAAGCGCTGGCCCGGGCAGGGCTTACCCCCATCGAGTTGGCTCCCAAGGAGGGCCTGGCATTGACCAACGGCACCGCCTTCATGGTGGCGTTGGGGTGTCTGGCTGTCGAGGAGGCGGAGAACGCTATTTTCGTCGCCAATGTCGCCGGCGCTCTGACCCTGGAGGCATTGCACGGCACGCCCGCTGCTTTCGATCCCCGTATTCACGCCGTGCGTCCCCATCCCTATCAGATAGCTACTGCCGAGCTGGTTCGTTATCTTATCGAGGAGTCTGATTTCGTGCGGGGCTCCCCGTCCGAAGACCCGCAGGATGCGTATTCCCTGCGCTGCATTCCGCAAGTGCATGGCGCCTGCACCGACGCGGTGGAGAACGCCCGTCGCATCGTCTCCATCGAGCTCAACAGCGTCACCGACAATCCCCTCATCTTCTTCGATGAGAATGGCGCGCCTACGGCCATCAGCGGCGGCAATTTTCATGGCGAGCCCCTGGCGATTGCCTACGATTATCTGTCGTTGGCCATGACCGAACTGGGCAACATCTCCGAACGGCGGTTGAATCGCATGACCGATCAGGCCAGCAACGGCGGTCTGTTGCCCGCGTTTCTCACCGAGAATGGCGGACTCAATTCAGGTTTCATGCTCACGCAATACACCGCGGCCGCGTTGGCCTCTGAGAACAAGGCCCTCTGTTTCCCCGCCAGCGCCGACAGCATCCCCACCTCGGCCAATGTAGAGGATCATGTCTCCAATGGCCCCATCTCCGGGCGACAGGCCCGCCGCGTGCTGCGCAATCTGGAACAGATCTTGGGCATCGAACTCATGGCCGCAGCCCAGGCCATCGATTTCCGTAAAAAAGCGCTGGGGGATGCGGTGCAGTTGGGCAAGGGAACTGCACCCGTCTATGAACTCATTCGCCAGCATATCCCCTTTATTGCACAGGATGCCGTGATGGCTCCGCACATGGCCAAAGCTGCGGAGCTGGTGGCGTCGGGCCAGGTGCGTCAGGCTGCCCGTTCGGCCCTTGATTTTTGATGACAACGATAGAGGTTCTCATGGCTCTTTTGGATTTCAGGGGATTGACTGTTTATTGACCTCCGGGAGGTGGACGAAAACCGCCCGGTCAAGCCAAAAATGACTCGTCCACCTCCCGGAGGTCGGGAGACCCCTGAATTCCTGTTGAGCCATTCTCATCCCTGATTTTACAATTCCCACCTTACCGGAGGCAAAGCAATGGAGCTTTCAGAACTGATACAATATTCACGGGGAGACAAGCCTGCCCATCTTTTGTTGAAGAATGCGCGGCTGGTCAACATTTTCAGTGGGGAGATCATCGAGACCGATGTGGCTGTGACCCGATCTCGCATCGTGGGGCTGGGAAAAGGCTATGAAGCGGACGAGGTTGTCGATCTGGAAGGATCTTATCTGGCCCCGGGCTTCATCGATGCGCACGTGCACATCGAAAGCTCTATGGCCCCGCCCTCGGAATTCGCCCGCACCGTTGTGCCGCATGGCGTGACCACGGTTATCACCGATCCCCATGAGATCGCCAACGTGCTGGGGCTGGATGGCATCCGCTTCATGTTTGAGAACGCCAAACACGGCCCGCTGAGCATGTATGTGATGGCTTCATCCTGCGTGCCCGCCACCGCCATGGAGACCAACGGCGCCACGTTGCACTGGTACGATCTGGTCTCACTCAAGTCCGACCCGTGGGTGCTGGGCCTGGCCGAGGTCATGAATTTCCCCGGCGTCATCTATGGCGATGATGAGGTGCTGGACAAGTTGCGCATCTTCCGGGAGGATGTCATCGACGGACATGCGCCCGGGGTTTCGGGCAAAGCCTTGCAAGCCTACATTGCCACGGGCATCCGTTCGGATCATGAGGCCACTACGGTGGAAGAGGCCATGGAAAAATTGCGGGCGGGCATGACGATTTTTATTCGGGAGGCGACCAACGCCCACAATCTCAAAACGCTGCTGCCCATGGTCAATGAGTTCAATCATCACCGTATCTGCTTTTGCACCGATGATCGTCAGCCTGCGGATTTGTTGGGGCAGGGAACCATCGATTACATGGTGCGCACCGCCATTGCCGAGGGCGTCGATCCCATCATGGCTATCCGCATGGCCACCTGGAACCCGGCCCAATACTTCCGGTTGTATGATCGCGGGGCAATCATGCCGGGCCGCCGCGCCGATATGATTGTTTTCGATGATCTACAAGCCCCGCAGCCGCGGCTGGTGTTCCGCGGCGGCAAGCTGGTGGCCCGAGATGGCGTGATGACCCTCCCGCCCCGCGTCATTCCTCAGCGAGCTTTGCGGCACACCATGAATGTGGCTTGGGAGAAAGTGACTTTCGACATCCCGGCCGAAGGCCGCATCGCCCGCGTCATCGGGCATATCCCCGATCAGTTGGTGACCGAGCATTTGCAGATGGAGGTGCCCATCGTCGAGGGGCTGGCCCAGGCCGATCCCGATCGCGATATCCTCAAGATGGCGGTCATCGAGCGACACATGCACTCGGGCAATGTGGGCAAGGGCTTCATCCATGGCATCGGCCTCAAGCGGGGGGCGCTGGCCTCCTCAGTGGCGCACGATCATCATAATATCGTGGTGGTGGGGGCGGATGATGTCTCGATGATGACCGCAGCCCGACGCGTGGCGGCCATGGGCGGCGGCTTGGTGGCGGCGGATGGCGAGCAGGTGCTGGCGGAAGTTCCCCTGCCCCTGGCGGGCCTGATGAGCAAAGAACCCATGGGCATCATTCGCGATCAGGTGGATGCTGCCATTGCCGCCGCCCAGCATCTCGGTTCGCCCCTGCATGATCCCTTTATGGGCATGAGCTTCATGGCCCTGGAGGTCATCCCCAGCCTCAAACTCACCGACTTGGGCCTGGTGGATGTGGACAAATTTGAATTCACATCCCTGTGGGTGGCATAAGAAAAGCCCTCGAAAACCCTGGCCAGGGTTTTCGAGGGCTCAATTTTTTGAGGCCACAAGCGTTACATGGCGAAGTCGACAGCTCGGGTTTCACGGATGACTGTGATCTTGATCTGGCCCGGATATTGCAGACTGTCTTCGATTTTTTGGGCGATGTTGCGGGAAAGCTCGATGGAGCCGTAATCGTCAATCATCTCGGGTTTAACCAAAATGCGCACCTCGCGGCCCGCCTGGATGGCGTAAGCCTGCTGCACGCCCTTGAAGCTCTTGGCGATATCTTCAAGCGCTGTGAGGCGTTTGACGTAATTCTCCAGCGATTCGCGGCGGGCGCCGGGGCGGGCGCCCGAAATCGCGTCGGCTGCGGCCACCAGAATGGCCTCCAGCGATTGCGGCTCTGCTTCGTTGTGGTGCGAGGCGATGAT
>WGCR01000582.1 GCA_015493675.1 Anaerolineae bacterium | reverse complement strand
TGCCCGAGTTTTTCAAGACGCAGTTGCGGGCCATCCTGCGGGCGGCCAGGGCCGGAAATGTGCATGTCATGTTCCCCATGATCGCCACGGTGGAGGAGGTGGCCCGGGCCCAGGCGCTGCTGGCCGAGGCTGCGCAAGAGTTGACCGCCCGCGGCGTCCCCCACGCCGATGTCATTCCCACCGGCATCATGGTCGAAATTCCCTCATCCTCCCAGATCGCTGATTTACTGGCTCCTATGGTTGATTTTTTCAGCATCGGCACCAACGATCTCACGCAATACACCTTCGCTGCGGATCGCACCAACGCCCGCGTGGCGGGCATTGCCGATCCCCTGCATCCGGCTGTGCTGCGCCAGATCGACCGGGTGATTCAGGCGGCGCATGAGGCCGGGCGCTGGGTGGGCCTGTGTGGCGAGCTCGCAGGACAGCCCGAGGCCATCCCCGTGCTGCTGGGCCTGGGCCTGGATGAATTCAGCATGTCTGCGGTCAGCATCCCCGCGGCCAAAGCCATGCTGGCCCGACTCGCCCTGCCCGAGACGCAGCAATTGGCCCGGAAAGTCCTGACTTTACCCGATGGCAAGGCTGTGCGGGCCGAGGTGAAGCGGTTTTTGGCTGATAGCAGCGTCAATAGCGCTGACCTTGTTCGATAATCAACGAGCCGCAGCGATTACCCGGGCGTAGAACGAGGCGCCTGCTGGCGCGAAGCGCCCAAAAAGAGCGAGCTCGTCCGGTTACTCAACCACGTGAGTTCGGCGTTGCAATGGGCTTTTCTCCCGCAGCCCGCCCGAGGACTTTCTTCAGATACTGGCCCGTGTAGCTGCGCGGGTTCTGCGCCACCTGCTCGGGCGTGCCCTCCGCGATGATCTCGCCCCCGCAGTCGCCGCCCTCCGGGCCCAGATCGATGATCCAGTCCGCGGATTTGATCACATCCAGGTTGTGCTCGATGACCAGAATGGTGTTGCCCCGGCTGGCCAGATCGTGCAGCACCGCCAGCAGCTTCTCCACATCCGCAAAATGCAGGCCCGTGGTGGGCTCGTCCAGAATGTAGAGGGTCTTGCCCGTGGCCCGCCGCGAAAGCTCCTTGGCCAGCTTCACCCGCTGGGCCTCGCCGCCGCTGAGGGTGGTGGCGGGCTGCCCCAGCTTGATGTAGCCCAGCCCCACCCGGCTCAGGGTCTCCAGCTTGTTGCGGATGCTGGTGATGTTCTGGAAAAACGCCAGGGCCTCGTCCACCGTCATCTCCAGCACCTCGGAGATGTTCTTGCCCTTGTAGCGGATTTCCAGAGTCTCCCGGTTGTAGCGCTTGCCGTGGCACACCTCGCAGGGCACGTACACATCGGGCAGAAATTGCATCTCGATGCGGATGATGCCGTCGCCGTGGCAGGCCTCGCAGCGCCCGCCCTTGACATTGAAGGAAAAGCGGCCCGGCTTGTAGCCCCGCAGCTTGGCCTCGGGCAGGCCCGAGAACAGCTTGCGGATGGGGGTGAACACGTCGGTGTAGGTGGCGGGATTGGAGCGGGGCGTGCGGCCAATGGGGCTCTGGTCGATGTCGATGACCTTGTCCAGATGCGCCAGCCCCTCGATGGCGTCGTGCGCGCCCGGCTTCTTGTGAGAGCGATAGAGGCGCTGGGCCACGGCCCGGTAGAGGGTGTCGATGACCAGCGTCGATTTGCCCGAGCCGCTGACGCCCGTGACCACGATGAATTTGCCCAGGGGGAATTTGACCGTGAGGTTTTTGAGATTGTTCTCCCGGGCGCCGCGCACGATGAGAAAATCGCCCGAGCCGGGCCGCCGCATCGCGGGGGTGGGAATCTCCTTACGGCCCGAGAGATACGCGCCCGTAAGGCTGTCCTCGTTGGCCATGATGGTCTCGGGCGGGCCCTGGGCCACGATCTCGCCCCCGTGCTCGCCCGCGCCCGGCCCCAGGTCCAGGATCCAGTCGGCCGCGTGCATGGTCTCCTCATCGTGCTCCACCACCAGCACCGTGTTCCCCAGGTCGCGCAAATCCGAGAGGGTGCCGATGAGGCGGGCGTTATCCCGCTGGTGCAGACCGATGCTGGGCTCATCCAGGATGTAGAGCACGCCCACCAGTTGCGAGCCGATCTGCGTGGCCAGGCGGATGCGCTGGGCCTCGCCGCCGGAAAGGGTGCCGGCCTTGCGGTTGAGGGTGAGATAATCCAGCCCCACGTCGTGCATGAAGCGCAGCCGGGCCTGGATTTCCTTCAGCACCTGGCGGGCGATGGTCCAGTCCCGCTGGCTCAGGGGCGACGCCGGGGGAACTTCTTCGGGCAGGGGCGCGTTGTAATGCTCATCCTCGCCCGCGCCCCGCAGCGCCCGCACCCAGGCCAGGGCCTGCGCCACCGACATCTCGCTGATGTCGTGAATGTTCTTATCCTGGATGGTGACGGCCAGGGCCTCGGGCCGCAGGCGTTTGCCCCCGCAGGTGGGACAGGGCCGCTGGGTCATGTAGCGCTCCAGCACCTCGGCCCGGATGAATTCCGAGGTGGTCTCCTTGTAGCGGCGCTGCAAGTTGGGGATGATGCCCTCGTAGCTGGTCTGGAACTGCCGCGTGCGCCCGTACTGATTCACATAACGCACGGTGAAAGTCTCGTTACGCTTGCCGCCATAGAGGATGATGTCCTGCTGCTTGCGGCTCAGCTCCTTCCAGGGGACGTCGATGGGGATGCCGTAATGCCGGGCCGCGGCCTCCACCAGGGCCTGATAATAGACTGCGGAATCCCGCGACCAGGGATGCAGCGCGCCCTCGGCCAGGCTCAGGTCGGGATTGGGCACGATGCGCTCCGGATCGAATTCCATCTGCGTGCCCAGGCCCATGCAGGTGGGGCATGCGCCGTGGGGCGTGTTGAAGGAGAAGGTGCGGGGCTCGATCTCGGGCAGGCTGATGTTGCACACCGGGCAGGCCAGATGCTCGGAAAAAAGCCGGTCGGTGGGATGTTCCCGGTCGGTGACATCGGCCACGATGATGACGCCGCCGCCCAGTTTCAGTGCGGTCTCCACCGAGTCGGCCAGGCGGGTCATGTCCAGACCATTGCCGTTCTCGCCGCCATGCCGGATGATGAGCCGATCCACCACCGCCTCGATGGTGTGATTCTTATAGCGATCCAGCTCGATCTCGTCGTTCACATCCATCACCTCGCCATTCACCCGCACCCGCACAAAGCCCGACTTGCGAATCTGCTCGAAGACCTGCTTGTGCTCGCCCTTGCGGTCTTTGATCAGGGGCGCGAGGATGAGCAGGCGGCTGCCCTCGGGATATTCGGCGATGGCGTCCACGATCTGCTCGGTGGTCTGTCGGGTGATGGGACGGCCGCATTGGGGGCAGTGGGGCTGGCCCACCCGGGCGAAGAGCAGACGCAGGTAGTCATACACCTCGGTGACGGTGCCCACGGTGGAGCGGGGGTTGCGGCTGGTTCCCTTCTGATCGATGGAAATGGCCGGGGAGAGCCCTTCGATCTGATCCACGTCGGGCTTTTCCATCAGACCCAGGAACTGGCGGGCGTAGGCGGAGAGGGATTCCACATAGCGCCGCTGGCCCTCCGCGTAGATGGTGTCGAAGGCCAACGACGATTTGCCCGAGCCGGACAGGCCGGTGATGACCACCAGCTTCTCGCGCGGGATTTCCACGTCGATATTTTTGAGATTGTGCTCGCGGGCGCCGCGAATGATGAGTTTGGATTGAGACATGGGGGATCAGTGAGCAGTAATCAGTGGAGCAGTAATCAGTGGGTCGGCGCGAAGCGCCGCAACTTGCTATCTTATCCCATGCTCCCGTAAATCGGCAAGGTTGCCATGAAAAAGGGGGGCGTTTCAAAATTGGGGCGCCCCCATGAAAAAGCGCCCGACTTGAGTCGACCAAGACGCCCTAATTTTGAAACGCTCCCTATGTTGGCAAACGAATTGACACTTCATTTTCCTGTGCTATACTATTCACTGGCTGGTGTATCTCGCCTGGCCAGTCTCCGCTCGCCTCATGCTCCATGATCAACGCCAATCCTGTGATAACGCCGTCACTGCAGACGCTTGCGCAACAATGCGCACAGGAGACTCAACGTTTCTTCCAACACCAGACCGGAGACGCGCGTAGTTGTCTGGAGTTATTTCAACGCGCGATCGTAACAAAACAGGAAAAGGCGTGGGAAGCCATCTATCAACAATACGAGCCGCAGGTGACAAAATGGGTGTTGCGCCATCCCTCCTTTTCCGCCACAGGCGAATCCGCGGACTATTTCGTCAATCTGGCATTTTTGCGGCTGTGGACAGCCATCACGCCCGCCAAATTCGCCGAATTCAGTGATATCAGGGAAGTGATGCGCTATCTGCAATTGTGCGTCCACAGCGTGATCATCGATTATCTGCGCGCCCGCCCCTCCGTGGCTATCGGATTTGAAGATCATGAGGCCCAACGCATTCTGGCCGAGAAGGGCATTCGTATCGACGCCAAAGTGCTGAACAAGGTGCAGCAGGAAGAACTCTGGGAGATCATCAAAACGCGCCTCCAAAACGAAAAGGAGCGTTTTGTCTTCGACTGTTGCTACAAACTCGATATGAAGCCGGGCGAGATATTTCAACAGTATCGCGACAGGTTCAAAGATGTCAGGGAAATCTATCGGATCAAGGAAAATATCCTGGCCCGATTGCGCCGGGACAAGGAAATACAGACTTTTTTGCAAAAAAATGCCGGAAAACATCGTCCATGAGCGTTTATCATTATGATAGTCCGGACTGTCCGGAAAAATAGAACGATGCAAAAGGCCCAAAATGACATCCACTCTTTCCCCCCATCCCTCTGACGCAGAGCTGCTCGCCTGGCTGAATGGCGACAACACACACGGCGAACACATCGCTCATTGCCGCGAATGTTTGACACGCGTGCAAACATTGAGCAATGAAGAGCAATTTCTGCGCATCAATCTGTATCGGGCCGACTGCCCATCGGCCCATGAACTGGGGGAATACAAGTTGAGGCTGTTGCCCCAATTTCAGATCAATGCCATTGCGGTGCATGTGGCCCACTGTCCCCATTGTAGCCAGGAGTTGGCCACTTTGCAGGAATTTTTCACGGCAGTGGCGCTGCCCGCGGCGCAACCAACAATCGCCAAACAGATTCGTGTGATCATGGCCACGCTACTCGGGGACATTCGGGCCGGGTGGCAGGGGACGGGGGGACTGCAGCCTGCTATGGCCGCCATGCGCGGCGAGCAAAACAAACCCCGTATTTATGAAGCGGAAGATTATCAATTGACCATTGAAATCCAGGAAGATCCCGAAAATCCAGGGCGACAGGCATTATTTGGCTTGTTGATTGGAGAGGACGCTCCCGCCTCATTCGAAATTCAATTATGGCAGGGCGCCAACCTGATTACCCAGGCGCCCGTGGATGAATATGGCAATTTCAGCATCACCAATTTGGTGAAAGAGAATTATGATCTCAAACTGATCAAACCAGAATTGGAAATCCGGCTGGAGGCGCTCCAGTTATGAACGACAGATGTTCTTTTTGACATAACAATAAGTGACGCCATCTTATTTTGGGGGAGACGACTCCCTCCTGCGCACCGTCGTAAAAACAACGCGACCACTTGACATCGACACACTTCTTTGGTGATTTGGGGACGGCGGGAGCGCATTACCCCAAACGGGAAAAACAGAATCAGGTTTTAGAGAACGACGCCAATCATGACGCATGATTCGCTCATGCGTCTGTGCGACGTTTTTCCACATCCACCACAAGAATTCCCTCGCTCACTCATTTCCAAGGAGGTCAGAAATGACGACTTCAAGGCGTAAAAAAACAGTAGCGCCACCCGAAAAACGTCCCCTGACTAAGCGACAGGCTGAACGTCTATCGGCAGTCAGCAAACTTCAGGTGGAAGCCATTGCGGATCAAACTATCTTCGACATTGCAGAAAAATACCGTTTCGAGATCGATCCCACCCTCCTCCTCTTCCGCAAGGTGTGCGGCCAGGTCGTGAAAAAAGACCCCGCCACCGGGAAGACGTTCCCCGTGCCCTTCGCCACTGTGCATGTCTATGACACCGACTGCAACTTCTGGCTTTACGCACCGAACGGATGGCCCTGGGTGTGGCTCTATCCATACGGATGCCACAAGGAAGAAATCGCCACCGTCCACACCGATGAATGTGGTAATTTCTGTGCGCTCATTCCGCGGTGGGATATCGACTATGTCTGGCGCTGGCGACATGAACGGATTTGTTTCCCCGACATTTTCGTCAGACCCCGCATCGACGACCTCATCCCCTGGCTGGAGATCCCGCGGGTCAAGCCCAAATTCAAGTTCCCGCCCGATCCCGAGCCGGATCCAATTCCCTTCGAGCAGCTCAAGGCCCGGTTGCAGCGCATTGGCGCCCACGACGCCATTCAGCGCATCGAAACCCTCTCCCAGAGGATGGAGGCAGGCGAACCGGCGGCCCGGATGCAGGCCGAGCTCAAACAGCCCCTGTTCGAAACCAACATCCGTCCGCCTGCGCCGCAGACATTGCCTGAAGCCATCGATGCAGGACCGGCCATGCCGGCGCTGGCGGGGCTCACCGATTCCGCCGGGGAAGAAACCAGTGCGCTGGCGTTCATGGATGGTCTCATCGGGCCGTTCTTCCGCTGCCGCGACATCTGGCTGCCGGAATGGACCCCGATCACCGATGTCCCCGACATCACCTTCGAGGTCACGCAGGACGTGGACAACGACGGAGACGAAGAGCCGATTTACACCGAAGGCTTCTTCGATGTGCGCTGGGAGAGCAGTAATCTGAGCGATCCCGTCATCCTTCAGGCCTCGCCCATCGCCCAGGCATCGGCCATTTGCAAACAACCTGAGCTGCAATGCACCGATGTGGGCATTCTCATGGCCGGACTCATGCCGGTGACCGGCACGGATGGCGGCCTGTATCACAACAAGATCACCGGCTACGCCCTGCGGCCCAACAAGCCTATCCCCTCCGGTTTGTGCAGCGGAGCGCAAAGCGCTCCCGCCGCAGCCCCCTATCATGGCACTCTCCAGCTCTACGGTTGCAACCATCACCCCAACGCCCTCTATTACCGACTGAGTTACTCCTTCAACAACGGGTCCTGGGTATCCTTTACCGACCACAGTTGGAAAGTCTTCCGCTGGCACAACGGGCATCTTGAAACCCAGCTTGTGGTTCCAGACACCGACGGTTGGTATAGCATTCTGCCCTCAAGTCAGGATTGGTATCCCGACCATCTGCTGCTCAACTGGCCCACAACAGCCTACCCTGACGGCCACTATCGCGTAAAAATGGAATTCGGGAATAACGCCAAGAAAGTCATCCATGAGACGCAGGAAATCGCCTTCCGGGTGGACAACAGCAGACCTACGGTCGGGCTACAGGTGGAGTACAGACTGGGAAACGACACCACATGGCACACCCTCAATGCAGTCTGCCCGGTCATCAACCGTCCGAACCAGGAAGCAGTGCATTTCCGGGTGACGGCAAGCATGTCGGCGCAACACGCCCAATCGGTAAGGGTTTGGGGCAGCACTTGCGGCGCAGGCGGTCTCTCTTTGGCCAACGACGCGCCAGACAAGTGGGAAGTCGCAGGCGTGGGCATCTGTCATTGGCACATCAACACCGCCGATAATGTGACTATCGTCAAGCCTGAGTTCACACTGGCTGCGAACGCCTCTCCGGGCGTGTATAGCTTCCATATCAAGGCGTGGGAGCGCTCCTTCAACCCCGCCGGTGGCGATAGCGGCTACGAGAATGACTGGAACTACAACCCCAGCCAGGTCTGGCGTCAAACCGAGATCAACATCGCCGTCTTCTAACCACTCACACAACCCGGACTCCGGCGCAATGCCAGAGTCCGGGCGCTTTTCACGGTTGACCCGCGGACCGCAGGATGCAACAGGCCCGATTTGATGCGCTTGCCCGAGCGCGTGATTTCGTGATACAGTCATCACACAGAAAGATACGCCCGCACCTCCCTCCCCACAAGCGCTTTCATGGATACTTCCCAACTCAGCCAGATGCTTTTGGAGCAGGATGACGCCAGCGCCCGGCAGCAGCTTTTCATCCGGTATGTCGATCGTCTGGATGATGACCTGGCGCAGGCCCTGAAAACCCAGGCCGATCATTATCTGCGCAACGAAATGCAGCGCAGCATGGCCGTGGCCGAAACCATGTTGCAGATGGCCGAGCATACGGGGAACCCCAAACATCGGGCGCTGGGATTGCTGGCTCGCGCCAATGTTTTCGCCCTGGGGATGGGGGAGTACGAACGTTCGCTGAAAGACTACAACGAAGCCGCGGACATCTACCGTCAGGCGGATGATCAGGTGAATGCGGCCCGCTCACAAATCGGAAAGATGTGGGCGTTGATCAACCTGAGTCGCTACCAGGAAGCGCAGGCTGAAGCCGCCTGGGCGTCGGATATCCTTGAAGAGGCCAATGCACTGCAACCTTTGGCCACTCTGACCATGAATCAGGCCATCAGTCTGGGCAGACAAGGAGATGATGTTGCTGCTCTGGCCATGTTCGACCGCGCCCGCAAGCTGTTTGAAAAAATGGGAGAGGAGGGGCGCCCCTATCTGCCCTGGATCGATCAGAATCGCAGCATCGTGCTGCGCAATCTGGGCCGACTCCAGGCGTCGCTGGAAGCGGTGGAAAGGGCGTGGCGAGGCATGGAGTCCCAGGGGGAATTCATCGAGGCGGCCCGCGCCCGCCAGAGTATGGCCATCACCTACCTGCTGTTGGGGCGTTACACCGAAGCCCTCAATCTCATGGAGGATGCCCGGCGCATCTTTCTGGAAGACGGACGCCAGCGCGACGCCCTGCTGCTGGATGTATTCCTGTGCGGCTGTCTGCTGCCCCTGCGAAGATTTCACGACGTGCTGGCCATCACCCGCAATGTTCGTCCCTTTTTCGCCCAGCGGGGCATGGGCAAGGAGATCGGCCAGGCCCTGCTCGATGAAGCGGTCGCCTACGCCGGTCTGGGAGAGTTCGATAACGCCCGCGCTTCACTGATCGAGGCCCGCAAACACTTCATCGCCGATGCCAATCCTGTGCTCATCGCCGCCGCTGACCTGGAGCTGGCCGCATTGTTGCTGCATCTGGATGAACTGGAGCAAAGCGCCGCCCTGCTGGAGAACGCCGAACAGGTCTTTAGCCAGCGGAATCTGGCTCCGCAACAGGCCCAAACCTGGCTGCTTCAGGCCCGCATCGCCTTGCGAAGACAGCGGTGGGATCAGGCGGCGTGGCTGGCGCAGCAGGCGCTGGATGTCGCCCGCAGGGAACAGACCATCACCCTGGCCTTCCGCGCCCGCCATATCCTGGGTCAGGCCCTGGAGCAACGCAACGAGCCCTGGCAGGCCATGGAGCAGTACGAG
>WGCR01000581.1 GCA_015493675.1 Anaerolineae bacterium | reverse complement strand
TCGTCTGTATGTCGAAGACAATTTCTCGGGCAGCGTCTGGTTCGATGATTTTTACCTCGGTGACTTCGGCCTGCCCCAAAACACTCTCCGTCTGAAACATTAACCCGCAGTGCTTCAATCTTCAAGGGTGGCTGCTTGTGGCGAGCAGTCACCCTTGTTATTGGGGCTCCTGATCGCCTTCTTTCGCCCGGTATTGGTAGATGAAACGGCCATCATGCCCGGTGATGGCCCGGATCAGCGCCTGTGCGTCGGGATTATCAGGCTTGACCCAGTAAACATGCAGGTCGTCCGGGCCTTTGCGCTCGATGATCGCAGCCAGGATATAGCCCCGGGCTTCCGCGTAATCCCGCAGCGTTTTCACCATATCCGCCCAGCGCGGCGGCTGCGGGTTCTTCACCTGATGATACATGATCACGTCGGAGCCCTGTTGGTCCAGATACTCGAAGCTGAGGCCGTTGTGCGTGATGTATTCGTCATTCAGGCCAAAGGGATCGATGGCCCGCCAGCGGGAAAAATAGGGAATCCAGCCCGCCTCGGAAGCCACCACGGTGTAACCTTTATCTGCAAGAGGCTCCAGCGCCTTGCCAATGGCCTCGCGGTCGTCGAATACGGTGGGATAGAAGCTGTTTGCAAGACGATAACCGGCCTGGGCGTTGAAGATCACCAGGGCTGTGGCTGTCACCAGAAAGGCCATCGCCAGGTGTGAGGCCCGAACGCCCGGTTCCCGTCCCTCCAGAAACTTGATTCCGGCCAGAATGGCGATGAGCAGTAGCATCAGCGTCATCCGCTCCAGGGCCACAAAGGGGGCGAACAGGATGAAGATCGCGCCGACAACGCCGGCGGCGATGATCGCCAGATTTTTGCGTCGCAGCCCGGGAGCAGACGCTCGCAACGCCAATTGTCCCAGGGCCATGGCCGCGGCCAGCAAAAAAATGGGGTGGACCGGATATTGGAAGCGTTTGCCCAGGTTCTGTAATTGATCGATGAGCAGATAGCTCCAGGGGAAGAGGATGGCCGGAGCCAGGATCGCCAGTTTCTTCATGGCGTCGCGGGGCGCATCCAGCAGAAAACCGATGCCGATGAGCATGAACAGCGGGGCCATAAAGCGGAAGAGCTCGTAAATGTCGGGAAAATAGCGCAGATGCAGCAATGATCCGGCATTTTTGACATAAAATGTGTTTGGCAGAAGATAACCGAAATAATGCCAGCGCCAGAGGAAGTAAATCAGTCCCGGGAGTATCAGCCATGTGATGGTGGTGATCAGCAGACGTCGGCATCCCGATCTGTCCAGGAGGATGAATGCGGCCAGCAGGGCCAGTCCGGCGAAGAGTACGCCCTCGGGCCGGGTCAGCCCTAGCAGCAGCCCGGCCAGGGGTAGAATAATGAACGCCCATCGCCGCCAGCGATGCTCCGCCGGCAGAAAAACGAGCTGATAGAGAGCAATGGTGATGATCAGCAGCAGCCACGTGAACAGGGGCGTGGCGAATCCAGCCCGGATGTGATAACTGAGTGGGCCCGCGGCAAAGGCCAGGGTGGCGAACAGTCCCGGTAGCAGGCGTCGCCCGCTGAATATGAAGGCGGCGACAGCCAGCGTCAGCACCGCCAGCAGGCCCACCAGTAGATTTAGCGTCCGGGCAGATTGCTCGATAGTCATCCCGGTCAGACGGCTGGTTCCGGCCAGCAGCACCGTCCACAGAAACTCGGTGCCTCCCTCCACCGGGTCCTCGCCGATGTTCCACACGATGCCGTGGCCTTCGGCCAGGTTGCGGGCGTAGCGATAAGTGATGTACGCATCTTCGGAGGGGGCCAGCGGATGTTTGGTTTGGGCGTAGAGCAGCGCCAGCATCCCCAGCAGAATGAGGGTGATCAGGGCCAGTGTGGCGTACTTGCGGGAGGCGGTTTCGGTCATGGGCTGGATTATAGGCCGGGCGGGCGATGATGTCAATGCTGGTAACTGCTAACGTACCCCACTTCACGCCTCAAAAAGCCACAAAGGCTCGCAGTTTTTCGAAAGTAGTTACGCCCCGGCTGGAAATATCCGGCCGGGGCGTTTTCACCACTTACTCAACCCAAAGTAAGGAGGAGAAATCCGTATTAGTTTGCTGTCAGGGCCCGCGCCCGCTGCTCGATGGCGGCCAGCAGTTTGTGGAAATCGTCGGTGAAGGCTTTGACGCCCGCAGCCTGCAAATCCGCGGTGATTTTATCCAGATCGATGCCCAGCTCGGCCAGTTGGGCCAACTGCGCCCGGGCGACATCCACATCCCTGTCAACCGTGCGGGAGATGAACGCATGGTCCAGCGTGGCCTCGATGGTGTGCAGAGGCATGGTGTTCACGGTGTGCGGCCCGATGAGATTTTCAACATAGAGGACATCGGAGTAATTGGGATTTTTTGTGCCGGTGCTGGCCCACAGGGGGCGTTGCACCCGCGCGCCCTTGTCCACCAACGCCTGCCAACGCTCGCCAGCAAACAATTCCTTGAAACGGGCATAGGCCAGTTTGCTATTGGCGATGGCGATCTTGCCCTGGAGGTCGGTGTTGCCGATAGCAGCCAGAGCTTTGTCCACCACCGTGTCGATGCGACTGACGAACACCGAAGCCACCGACGCTACATGATCCAGCGACTGGCCCGCCGCGGCCCGCATTTCCATCCCTTCGATGTAGGCCAGGGCCACCGCGTCGTAATCGGCCAGAGAGAACATGAGGGTGGCGTTGATGTTGACGCCCTCGGAGATGAGCTGGCGGATGGCCTGCACGCCCTCGGCGGTGGCCGGAACCTTGATGAACAGGTTGGGGCGGTCGATGGCCTGCCACAGGCGGCGGGCCTCGGCCAGGGTGCCCTCAAGGTCGTGGGCCAGCTCGGGGTTTACCTCGATGCTAACATAGCCGTCGCCCATGACGCTTTCCTCGTACAGGCCCGCCATCTCATCCGCGGCCGCGGTGATGTCGGCCTGGGAGATGGCGTCGTAGATGTCGAAAGCGCTGGCATCTTGGCGAGCTAACTCGCCGATAATGTCATCATACAGGGCGCTGCCGCTGATGGCTTTGTTG
>WGCR01000580.1 GCA_015493675.1 Anaerolineae bacterium | reverse complement strand
GCACGGATTCATCAACAAAACCAGGCATGGCCGGCTCTCCTTCCAAATCATCAGTGCGCTCTTTTCTCCTCCCAACATGATCGACCAGCGTTTTTCCGGCATCCTCCTGCATCCCACTTCCTTTCCGGGGCCCTATGGCATTGGCGATTTGGGAAAAGAATCAGTTCATTTCATAAACTGGCTGGCAGAGGCCCAACAGCAACTCTGGCAGGTGCTGCCTCTGGGCCCCACCGGCTTCGGCGATTCGCCCTATCAATGCTTCTCCGCTTTCGCCGGCAACCCCTTGCTTATCGCCCCCGAAGATCTGCTGGAAAGAGGATTTCTGAACTATCGAGACCTGGCTGTGCCGCTTTTTCCGCAGGAACGGGTGGACTATGGCCCGGTTATCCAATGGAAAAAAGCGCTGCTGCGCAAAGCCTACGAACAATTCAAAAAACAGGAAACGCCCGAGGCTTTCAGCAGTTTTGTAGAGGAAGAAAAAGCCTGGCTGCATGATTACGCCCTCTTCATGGCCCTGAAAGATGAACATGGCGGGCGTCCCTGGAATCAATGGCGCCCACCGCTGCGGGATCGGGATGCTGCGGCCCTGAGCAGCGCCCGCGAACGCCTGCACGATGCTATCCGTTTTCATTATTTCCAGCAATGGCTGTTTTTCACCCAATGGCGCAAACTGAAAACCTACGCCAATGAAAAAAACATCCGCATCATCGGCGATATCCCCATCTATGTTGCCATGGACAGCGCCGAC
Organism: Anaerolineae bacterium; assembly: GCA_015493675.1. Lineage (GTDB taxonomy): Bacteria > Chloroflexota > Anaerolineae > J102 > J102 > M2005. The sequence continues at coordinate 2,061 of WGCR01000580.1, read as the reverse complement.
GCCTGGAGCCATCGCGACCTGTTCCTGTTCGACGAGCAGGCGAAGCCTGTGGTAGTGGCCGGCGTGCCGCCCGATTATTTTTCACCCACGGGCCAGATCTGGGGCAACCCCATTTACGATTGGGAAAAAATGGCCCGGGATGGCTTCTCCTGGTGGATCCACCGTATTCAGGCCAATCTGCGACTGTACGACCTGATCCGCATCGACCATTTTCGCGGCTTTTACAACTATTGGGTGGTTCCGGGCGACGCCCAAACGGCTGAACATGGCGAATGGCGGGATGGTCCCCGCACAGCCTTCTTCGATGCTGTCATCGCAGCATTGGGCAACTTGCCCCTTCTGGCCGAAGATCTGGGCGAGCCAGACCCCGGCGTTTACAAATTGCGGGATCATTACAGATTTCCGGGCATGAAAGTGTTACAATTTGCCTGGGACAGTGACGCCAGCAATGCCTTTTTGCCGCACCATTACGACAAAAATTGCGTGGTCTACACCGGCACCCACGATAACGACACCTCCCGCGGCTGGTATGAAAAAGCCTCTGCACGAGAAAAGAACTATGTTCGCCGCTATCTGCGGGTGGACGGCAGCGACATCGCCTGGGACTTCATCCGGCTGGCCATGTCCTCCACGGCCAATCTGGCCATCGTCCCCATGCAGGATTGCATGAACCTGGGCAGCGAAGCCCGCATGAATACGCCCGCCGTGGCCGGTGGCAATTGGACCTGGCGCTATCTCCCGGAACAACTCACCGAAGGCATCCGCATCGGGCTGGCCGAGATGGCGACGTTGTATGGTCGGGCCAGCATCCCGCCAGAAAAACGCATGAAATCCATTCACAACAAGTAAGACGCCAGTTCATCAGCGAACAACCTGAATCAGTGACACCGGATGCATTGCATTCGCAAAAATGGCTCCACTGAAAAAAGGTTATTTCACCACGGAGACACGGAGGACACGGAGAAAATAGTAGCAGTTCACAGAGAAATTTCTCTCCAAACCTCGCCTTTTCCTTCCTCCGTGTACTCTGTGCCTCCGTGTTGAAGGTTTTTTCCGTATAGCCAAAAATAACTATCAATCTCTCATTCCATCATTTCACCATTCCATTTCTGGGAGGGCAAAACATGACCAAACGAAAGATACTTCTCAGCGTTTCCATCACCGGCGCATTGTTCCTGGTTCTTTTCCTGGCGTTGATGAGCGGCGGCAATAGCGCCACCGTCCAGGCCCAGCCTGCCCCCGACCCCGGGCAAAAGCTGGCGGCTCCTGGCGACGAGCCTCTTTTCAGCCAGCCCCAAACAGGCGTCAACGAGGTTTCCCCCAATGCGGCCCAGGGCCTGGATTTCCAATTCATCAAATCAGTGACGTTCTGGCACGATGGTCAGGGAAGTCAAGATTGCGATGCTGTGAACTGGAATAATCGGGAGCTTGTGGTCAATTATGGCGACCTGGTTCGCTATTGCTATTATGGTAAAAATATCGGCGCCACCACCATTGTGACCCATACGATCTTCGACGAGGGGCTGAATTCTTATGCCATGAAAGATCATCACCTCGAAATGCCCCCGGGTGGTTTTCTCAAGTTCTATACGCGCCAGATCACCATTACAGAGGAATCTGTTGGCAAAGCCTGGTGGGAAGTGATTGATGAGAATCAAAATCATCTCACCAAATATCAGAGCACGCTGGTGAAAGTCGCCATCCGCTTCCGCGGCTACGCCTTCGACGCCATGCCCGGCGATCCTTCGCCCAAACCCAAGCTGGAAAACGTAGAGTTGCAACTCTTTGGCTGGAATGAAGGCGAGCAAATGGGAACATCCCCGCTCGTGACCACCACCAGCGACACCGGCGGCTTCTGGAATTTCTACATGCCCGACACGTATGACTACTACCGAATCGTGGCCATCCCCCCCGAAGGCTATGTGAACGTGGACGCCTGGGCCGAAAACGCCGTCAAAGTGGATGCAGCGACGCTGGAATGGCATCAGCCGGATCGCTCAATCGTCCAGAGCTCCCAGTTCTCTGTCTCTTATACACATCTGACGCTGCAGACGAAGGCTT
>WGCR01000579.1 GCA_015493675.1 Anaerolineae bacterium | reverse complement strand
CATCATTCGCGAGGCGGCCGAGCAGAGCGGCCGCGGCAAGTTGCCCCGATTGCTGGAGCCCGTCAGCTTCGCTGACGCCTTGGCGGCTATGCAGGGGCGGGGGTTGTTGCCCACGGTTTTTTCTCAGGAGCCGGTGGGCGTTGCGCTGTCGGGCGTCTCATGGCCCGTGACGTTGTTTGTGGGCCCGGAAGGGGGATTTGCCCCCGAAGAGGTGGCGCAGGCCCGGACCGCGGGCGTCGCGCCGGTGACATTGGGGCCGCGTACATTGCGCACCGAAACCGCGGCTATTGTGATGGTGACGTTGACCCTGGCCGCCCTGGGCGAGCTGGACAGACCAGGGCCGCGGGCGTAACCTTTCCCGCTCTCAACGCGTCCAATAGTGGCGACGCAGTCTATTGCTGCGCGTGCAGATATTTTGCAATTATCCCAAAAAGTCCACATATTTCGTAAATGGTGATTTGATATGTCTATGTTTGTTGTTCCCACAGAAAAATCTGACGACGAAAAAGTCGAAAAAGTGATTATCATCGGCGGCGGACCCGCCGGATTTACCGCCGGGCTGTACACCTCTCGCGCCCAACTGGCCCCCATCCTGTTCACCGGCAATGACATTGGCGGGCAGGTGGCGCTGACTTACGAAATCGAGAATTATCCCGGCTTCCCCGAGGGCCTGAGCGGTACGGATCTGGCCGACCGCTTTCAGAAGCAGGCTGAAAAGTTCGGCACGCGTATCGAATATGATCATGTGCTGGAGCTGGATTTATCGCAGCATCCTTTCACCCTGCGCACCCAGTTCGAGAAGGAATACAAGGCCGAATCCATCATCCTGGCCATGGGCGCAACCCCGCGCAAGCTCCAGGTTCCGGGCGAGGCCGAACTGACCGGCCGCGGCGTCAGCTATTGCGCCACCTGCGACGGCTTTTTCTTCAAAGACAAGGAAGTCATCGTGGTGGGCGGCGGCGACAGCGCCCTGGAAGAGGGCCTGTTTCTGACCCGCTTCGCCAGCAAGGTCACCATCATTCATCGCCGAGACCAACTGCGGGCCAGCAAGATTCTGCAGAAACGCGCCTTTGAAAACGACCGCATCGAGTTCATCTGGGATACCGTCGTGACCAGCATCAACGCCGGTGATAACGGTGCGGTGGCTTCCGTAACGCTGAAAAATGTGAAGACAAACGAGGTCAGCGATTTTCGCACCGACGGCGTGTTCATCTTCATTGGACATATCCCCAACAGCGACATTGTCAAGGGCCAGGTGGCTATGGATCCCGACGGCTACGTGATCACTAACCGCTTCGGGCACACCAGCGTGCCGGGCGTATTTGCCGCGGGCGAGATTCAGGATCATCGCTTCAAGCAGGTGTCCACCAGTGTGGGCCAGGGCGCCATGGCCGCCATCGAGACCGAGAAGTTCATGGCTGAGCTGGAGGACAAGGGTTACGAGGCTCTGCGCAAAGAGCTGCTGGAAGAGGGCTTTCTTCCGGCGTAACCGTCGCCTTATCGAGCATGCAACGCGGGCCGCTGCCTGATGGGATAGCGGTCTGTTTGCGTGATGGATTTTTGATTCAACCCGGGTTTTGTGCTAAACTAAGGGGGTAATGGGCCGGTAGCTCAGTCGGTAGAGCAGCGGACTTTTAATCCGCGGGTCGGGGGTTCGATCCCCTCCCGGCTCATACATGAAGCCTCTGGAATTTTCCAGGGGCTTTTCTATTATAAATTGCGCAAACCTGTAAAAAAAGCTTATAATTGAATTAACTCGGCTCTTCAAAACCAATAGCGCTGTTCATCCCCCATTCCCCCAAAACAATTGTATATGAGTTCCCCTACTGCAAAACGCCGTGCTGCGATACTTCTGGGCGTTGTTCTCGCACTGATAGCCATTTTTTTGTGCATGATTATCTGGAAACAATATGTGGCGCCGCCGGAGCCATCTCCTACGCCTGTGGCAGTTATCACTGAGATTCCGACAGTTAGCGCTACAAGTGCGATCGAGCCATCCACACCAGCACCAGTGCCGGCAACGCCCGGTCCTGCCAGCGGAGTCGGCATTCCGGCGCCGTCTTCAACTTCCCCGTTTCCTGGTCTGATTGCGGGTATGTATGTGGGCTATGATCAATTATCGGGCGTTGGCAATAAGCTGGATGATGCACGCGGGAGCCATTTTTTTATTCCGTGGAGGCGAATTGAAGACAATCCGCGCGGGTATTATGATTGGTCGTTGATCGACGAGTCCTTATCTGCGCTGGCGCCTGGTAAAAAAGCCATTATCCGTATCGTTCCTCGGTGTGAGGATATACCGATGGACGATGGCTCTATGCGGGATTCATGCGCCCCCGTCTGGACATTGGCTTACGATCCAGTGATCGAAAAAGATGCGCCGTGCCCGGTCGCAACCAGACGCATCAATTATCTTGATCCTGTGGTCAAACAGGGATTGATTGACTTGATATCTGCGATGGGCGAGCGTTATCGGGGGGATGATCGCATTGCTGCAGTGGAGATTGGCGTTGGCTATGCTGGAGAGCCCGTGCCGTGGCCGCATACCCAAACGGTTTGTGATCACGATCAGCAGGTGGCGGCTTATCGCGCCCGGCCGGAATACGCTGAACCGGGCAAAGCCTGGGCGCAATATCACAAGGATATCATTGGCGCTTATGCTGACGCCTTTCAGGGCAAAACATCATTGCTGACCATCGTGAATTCCTCGTATGCTGAGCGTTATCATGCTGATGTCGTGCGTTATGCTGTTGGCCGGGGCGTGGGATTAGCCCTGACTTCGCTGCATAGTGATTACAATGCCAACCGCGGGAGCGGAAATGGCGTATGCTATTGGGGATTTATCACCGAGCCCGGCTTTGATAATGCTTCAGAAACGGCTCAGGGGGCCTATCTCACTCAGTGGGCGCCATTGGTCGTCAATAAGGATCGCGTGCCCATCGGTATGGAGTTCAATAATCGTTACGACAATACAGGCAGAATCCCGCCTGAAGGCGAAGCCTTTACGCGTTGGGCCATGCTTAACGCCCTGGATAAGGGGGCTGATTATGTGTTGCCGTTTGGTGATGGCAAGGGATTTCCTGGCAACATCTATTACGAAGATGTCTGGAAATTTTACAATCGTTATGCCGGACGTGATGTTTATAATACGCCCGATGTATGGATTGCTTTCCGTAGCCCCTGGAA
>WGCR01000578.1 GCA_015493675.1 Anaerolineae bacterium | reverse complement strand
TGCTCTGGGCTGAATTGCCGGGGCGGCACATCACCTATCAATGGTCGCCCGACAGCCGCCACATCGTTCTGGAGATCAGCGACGCCAAGGTCATTGGCGTGATGGACATTACCAGCTCCGATTTGATGCAGATCACCGATTCTGGCTACGCCAGTTGGAATCCGGGCTGGGCGCCCGACAGCCAATCGGTGGTTTTCGCCTCCACCAAGGATGGCAACGCCGGCATCTACACCGCCAGCAGCATCATTCCCGGCAACATGCTGCGCCTGACGCCACTGGACGCCTGGTCTCAGACGCCAAGCTGGTCGCCTGATGGCAGTCTCATCGCCCACATTACCGGCGAGGGCGGCGGACAATGGGGACTTTACACCGTTGATTCAGCCGGAGCCAATCGCAGACGACTCTTCACGCCCGTCTTTTCCGAGGCCCCGGCCGCCTGGTCCAGCGACAGCCAGCAGTTGGCTTTCGTCATTACCGACGAAGATGAAGAGATCGCCCTGATTCACCGGGACGGCTCCGGTTTTCTGCGCCTGACAAACAACAACGCCCGGGATTGGGATCCCGCCTGGGAACCGCGCTGAGAGCGTTTCAACTCGATGCGTCGGCAGTCTGCAAGGCCCGCTGCAAGTCATAATGGGGATGATCGCGCGGGATATCGCTTTCGTGCTGGGCGATCAGCCAGCAGGTGAGCTCCGAACATCCGGCGGCTTCCGCCCATTCCGCTCCGATTCGCGCATGTTCCGCCAGAATATAAAAGGGACGCCGCCAGCTATCAGGCGCGGCCGGGGCGGATAGCCGACGCCACTGGCCCGGAGCCAGCTTTTTCAGCACCACTTTCAGAGTTCGCTGCCATACAGCCAGCCTGGCCGCGGCCTTGCCACAATCATGGAGCAGTCCGGCCGTTAGTAGATCGTTCTGCTCATAGCCGGCCTCGCGCAGCCAGTGATACACTCGCAAACTGTGTGTGCGGTCTGCGGCGCTCATGCGACGAAATAACGCCAGCGCCGCAGGTGGGAGAACCTCCGCCGCGGGCCCGTCATCCACCTTGCGAAAGGGCGCGATCAGACCATCAACGCCGCGATACAGGCGCTGACGAATGGGCGAAGGGCGTTGTTTCGGGCCATCGTTCATGATTTGCCATTATAACATGTTTTTCGCCATCAGTAAGCGTTCCAGAAGTGGAAGGGTGCGTTCCAAAATTGGGGCGCCCTGACCGACTCAAGTCGAACGCTTCAGGCCTGCGGCCAGCCCCCTCTTCATCTCCCCCGCAAGCGGGGGAGAACATTGGAGAGGAATAAGATGACGGCCTACGCCGTCCATTTTCTTCCTATGCCAGTGGTCGCCGCAGGGCGACCACTGGCGCAATCTCATTCAGCTTCCTTACCTCCTCCCCCGCCCGTCTCGGAGCGGGGGAGGAACAGAAGGTGGGGGCCTGCGCCTGGAGAGCCCGAGTTCACTCGGCCAGCGCCTGGCGACGAATCGGCGACGATTTTCTGCCCCCAAATTGAAACGCACCCGAATTGGAATTTCTGATTCCAATTTGCGCCCAATTTTTTAAATTTGGAATTGCTGACAAAAAAAGATGCAGAAGTCAGTCCAGATCCATAGTTGCCCGGCGCATCGTGGTTGATCTTTGGAGCGTCCGCCCCTGAAAGGGTATAATCTAGTTTCGAATTACGCGTTTTTCTAACGCGCATCCCCAAAAATAAAGGCCATCGTGGAACCAAAAGAAAAAATCCGTTGCAGTGTCTGCATCACTGCTTATAATGAAGAATCGAATATCGGCAAAATCCTGGATGCGATGATCAACCAGCACCTCCACGAGGTGTCGATCACGGAGATCATCGTAGTCGCCAGCGCCTGCACCGATAACACTGTTCCTATCATCAAGGATGTTATGGCGCAGGAGCCGCGGGTCAAGCTCATCGAGCAGGAACGCCGCCTGGGCAAAACCGCAGCCATCAACGAATTTCTGAAGGTGGCGCAGGAGGATATCTGCGTACTGGAAAGCGGCGACACATTGCCGCACGAATCTGCCGTGGAGCACATGGTGCGGATGTTTCGGGACCCCAATGTGGGGATGACGGGTGCGCACAAGGTGCCGGTGAACACGCCCGATCATCTGGCCAGCCTGTTCACCTATCTGCGGCTGCAATTGGAGCACGAGCTGAGTCTCGATATCCCCCGCCTGGGCGAGATGATCGCGTTCCGGAAGGTGTTTGACCAGATCCCGCCCGATGTGGCCATGGATGAAGCGTTTGTCGAGGCGTTCATGGTCAAGCGGGGAATGGAGGTGCGCTACGCGCCCGACGCCGTGGTGTACAACACCGGGCCCACCACCATCGGCGATTTCGTGCGCCAGCGACGCCGCAATCACGCCGGACATCTTTATCTCAAACACAAGTATGGTTACAAGGTCAGCAGCCTGCGCAAACGTAAGGTGGCGTGGATCGCCATCAAGCAGGTGGCCCGGGCCATCTGGGGCGTCTTCCAGCTCATCTATGTGCTGGGCATGTTGGCGGTGCTGGAAACCTGGGCCCGGTTCATGGGCTGGTACGATTTCGCTATCAAAAAAGAAAAGCACGTGGTCTGGGACATGGCCTGGAGCCAGAAGGCCGACGTCGCCTCGGAGAAAGAAAAATCCCGTAAGTTGACCGAGGACGCCAATGTAGTAGATCCTATGGCCTCTGTCACCGTCGCCAGCCATAAGACGCAGGGGTAGGGCGGTGAGTAGTGAACAGTTGCCAGTAAACAGTAAGCAGTTAGCAGTGCTGGAGGCGAAGCGGCGCTCGCCTTTTCGGTCTTCCGTCCCCCGTTCCCGGCGCATGTTTCCCCTGGCGCCTTTGCATGAGACCTATTTCCCCTCGGTCGGAGGACAGTGGTGAAGGGCAAATACACCAACGCCCTGATCCGGGGCGGCATCAGTCTGGCGCTGATTCTTTTCGTACTCTGGCGCTTTCAGGGGAGGCTGACTGAGGTCTGGCAGATGCTGGCGTCGGCCAATTTATGGTGGGTGCTGGTGAGCGTATTGCTGTTCTGGACAGCGATGCTGATCAATGCCTTCAAGTGGTGGACGTTGCTGCGGGCGCAAGCTATCAAAGCGCCTTTCCTGGCGATGGCCAATTTCACATTCGTGGGCTTTTTCTTCAACAACATCCTGCCCGCCAACATCGGCGGTGATGTGATGCGGGGCTACGGCCTGGCAAAATACACCGAGGAGAATGCGGGCGCAGCCGCTTCGGTGGTGCTGGATCGACTGATCGGACTCTCAGCCTACATGAGCGTGGCCGCGGTTTCGGCGCTGGCGGTGGTCTTTCTCACCAATCGTTCCGACCTCTGGCCCCTGGCCGCGGTGGCTGTTCTGGCCCTGTTGGCGCTGATCACCATCGGCGCCTTTCTCATTAGTCGCCGCATCAGCCGCTTCGTGAGCCGACTGCTTCATCGCGGCATTCTGGAGAAGATCGCTGTCATCTGGGATTCTCTGGCTGCAGCTTTTGAGCTTTACCGTTTTCAATATAAAACGCTGGCGTTCGCTTTTCTCATCGGTCTTGCGGGCATTGCCACCACCTCGATGGTGAATTATGCGCTTTCGCTGGCCCTGGGCGGCGGCATTCCCCTGGTGGATATTTTTCTGTTCACGCCCCTCATCGCTCTGGTGCTCATCATCCCTATCTCCATCGGCGGCCTGGGTCTGAGTCAGGCAGCGTACCCCTTCTTTTATGGATTGGTGGGCGTGCAGGGCGAGCTGGCCCTGGCCCTAAGCCTGTTTGTGCAAGCCGTGCAGCTTTTCTGTAGTCTGCCGGGCGGGGTGTTGTGGTTGTTGTGGAAGAAAGACGCGGGCGAGGGGAAAACGGCCTAGTACACGAAGGCCGAAATGATTGTATGGTTTGCTTTGAAAATAGAACACGGATGAACACAGAAAAACACGGATAATTCAAAAAATCTGTGACCGAAGGCCGTGTCAATCCGTGTCCTCATCTTTCATCGGTGTCGGCGCGGGCTTGCCCGCCGTCGGACAGCTATGATAATGCGCCGCGTCGGATATGCGATCCGACGCACTTTTCCCGTTTAACCCGCCGGATTGCGAATCCGGCTGGACGCATGCGCAAGCAGCTAACTATTCAACGACTTATGACTCCTTGTACTAGTAGAACGGTTATGCCGCCGCCACAGCCGCCCGCATGACTACAATGGGCGCGGGTTGGCCCGTCCAGAGCTCCCAGGCCCGCGCCCCCTGGCGCACGAGCATGCCCAGCCCATTATGCGCCCGCGCGCCCGCGGCCTCGGCCTGGGCCATGAGCCGGGTGTGACGGGGATTGTACACCAGGTCATACACCATCTGTTTCGGAAGAAAGGGAAGATCGTCGGGCCAGGGGGAGGCGTTGATGCGCGGAACCATGCCCACGGGCGTGCAGTTGACGATGAGCCGGGCGGAAGGAGCCAGATCAGCCAGTTCGGGCCAGGCGTGGGCGGAGAGTGGGTTCGCATCGGGCAGATGCGGGGCCAGTGAGGAGACCAATGCTTGCGCCTGTTCGGGCCTGCGGGCCAGCACCCGGGTGGGAATGTCGCGCTCTGCCAGGGCGTAGGCCACGGCCCGGGCCGATCCCCCCGCGCCCAGCACCAGCGCGGCACTGGCCTTCAGATCATCCAGTGGCGCGCCCAGCGCCTCCAAATCTCTCAAAAAGCCGAAGGCGTCGGTGTTGGCGCCCACCAGCGTCCCGTCCTCCTTGACGATGATGGTGTTGACCGCGCCAATGGCCCGAGCTTCGGACGTGAGTTCATTCAAAAACGGCATCACCGCCTGCTTGTGGGGCACGGTGACATTGGCCCCGCGGAAGCCCAGCGCCCGCAGGCCCGCCACCGCCTCGCCCACCCGGTCAGGATGCACCGGCAGCAGCGCATAATAGCCGTCGAGGCCCGATGTGCGAAAGGCGGCGTTGTGCATGGCGGGCGATTTGGAATGGCTTACGGGCCAGCCGATAAGACCGGTGAGAAGCATGAACTTACTCCTCGAACCCAAACCGCCAGGCCCGATCATCCATGGGCAGGTCTTCCAGCCGGGCCTGGCGCAGGTTCTCGAATCGGGACAGTTGTTCGGCCAACGAGTCGCCGCCCAATTTCTCTATCAGGGCGTCGGCCAACACGATGGCGAGCATGGCCTCGCCCACGACCACGGCCCGGGGTACAGCATTGAAGTCGGAACGCTCGTAGGTGGTCACATCGGTCTCGCCCGTGGCCAGGTTCACCGATTGGCGGGGATTGAGCACGGTGCTGATCGGCTTCATCGCCGCCCGCACCACCAGCGGCTCGCCCGTGGTGATGCCGCCCTCCAGGCCGCCGGCGCGATTGGTCTTGCGGATAAGGTTGCTCCCCTCATCCAGGAAAATCTCATCATGCACCTCTGAACCGAACATGGCCGCGTTCTCGAAGCCGGGCCCGATCTCGACGCCCTTGATAGCGTGAATGGAGCCTACAGCGGCCATAATCCGGGCGCCGAGGCGGCGATCCCAGTGCACATGGCTGCCCAGGCCCGCGGGCAGGCCCAGGGCGATAATCTCGAGCACGCCGCCGATGGTGTCCTTACGTTGCATGGTCTCGGCCACAATTTCTCGCATGGCCGCCACCGCGTCCAGGTCGGGGCAGCGCAGATCATTGCTCTCGGCCAGCTCGAAACGCTGCTCCCAGGGCATGTCATCAGAGATGCGGGCCTGCACCGGCCCGATGGCCCGCACATAGCCCTGCACCCGAATGCCGAACTGGGCCAGATATTGCTTGCAGACCGCTCCCACGGCCACGCGGGCCGCGGTCTCGCGGGCGCTGGCCCGCTCCAGGGCCAGACGCAGTTCCCCATAACCATATTTGACGGCGGCGGTGAGGTCGGCGTGGCCGGGCCGGGGCGTCGTCATGGGGGGGATATCGCGATCCCGCCAGTTTTTCCAATCCTTGTTGGGGATGTGGAGGGCGATGGGGCCGCCGGTGGTCTGTCCGGCCATGACGCCGGCAGTGATGCGGGCCGCATCTTTTTCGATGGCCATGCGCCCGCCCGCTCCATAGGACTTCTGACGACGGTTCAGGTCCTGACGGATGAGATCGGCGTCGATGGGCACGCCCGCGGGCATGCCTTCGAGGATGGCGGTGAGTTGCGGGCCGTGGCTTTCGCCCGCGGTGAGAAAGCGAATGGGCATAGTTTTGGGTCAGTAATCAGATAGAGAAATTGAATTCAGGTGATCCTTCATTTATTTTTTGTTAGAATGAAGGTGTTGACATTCCACGTTGCATCTATTTTACCAGAGATGAAACGATTACGTCATTGGAAGATTGAACAAGCTGTTCCCCGGTTTCAAAAGCAGGAAATTTCACTGGCGCTGGCGGCAGAAGAAGCGGGGCTGTCGGTGTATCAAATGATGGATGAGCTACAACATCGTGGCATTGCGCTGGATCAAACCACGCCGGAAGAGGCCCGGAATGAGATCAAGGCGATCTTGGCGCGGATGGCGGCGTAATTACAGAAACGCCTGGCGGGGATGGTAGGGGTTGTCCGGCGCACTGGGGATGACGGTGTACTTGCCGGTGAGGACGCGGCGCGCCAGCCATTCGCACCAGGGCTCGATGGGCTGCTGACCGGAATCGATCTCCGCCAACGAGAAGTAGGCGGCTTTGTCGGTTTCCACGCCATCGGGGGTTGGCTCGCCCGCGAGATGATGACCGATGAAGATAACGGCCAGCCATCCGGGCGTGGACAAGTTCTGGATGCCCAGCAAGCCGTCAAACTCGGCCCGGACGCGACTTTCTTCGTAGGTTTCGCGCAGCGCGGCATCCTCGGGCGTCTCTCCTTCGTCCACCAGCCCCCAGGGGATGCTCCACTGCCCGGCCAGAGAGTGGCCCGCGGCCTGACGGATGAACAGCACTTTCTCGCCTTGCAGGATGACGGCGCCCACGCACACCGCCATCTTGGGCGGCCATGTAGCGGTTTCAGCGGAATTCATCATTTTTCTGAGATGCTGACATAAATGTAAGATGGAAATCGTGTCTCCTCCCTCCGCCCATCCGGAGCGGGGGGGGGAGCACAAGGAGGGGACTTGCGCCTCGAGCGCCCGCGTTCACTCGGCCAGCGCCGCAACGAAAAGGGAAGTTATTTTTAGGCGCTCACTTACTATATCCTATAATTTCAACTTTTCCAAAGCGGAAAATCCACACTTAAAATTTGACTGACGGTCAGTCAGTATGATATAGTGATGACAGGAGGATACAGATCATGGTACGTCATGTCAAAGCAGCAGAAGAAAGAAGGCTGGAAATTATCAAAACTTCTGAAAAATTGTTCAGAAAAAAAGGTTACGACAAAACGTCTGTCGAAGCTATCATCAAAGAGATTGGCGTAGCCAAGGGAACCTTTTACTATTATTTCAAATCCAAAGAAGAGGTTCTTAAAGCGATTGTCGATCGCACATTGGATCATGTTGTGGAAATGGCGGAGGTGGTTGCCAATGATACATCGATGGATGCTTTGACCAAGATGAGGCTCTTGTTATCAAATAGTCGGATAGGCGATGAAACGGCCACAGAGATTATCGAGTTCTTGCATTTGCCGGCCAATAGAGAATTACACGAAATGACCAACATTCAAACGGTTCTCAGATTGTCGCCGATATTGGCCAGGATTGTTGAGCAAGGAAATGAAGAGGGCGTCTTCGATGCAAAACGCCCCCTGGAAACAATTCAACTTCTGCTGACGGGCGGCCAATTTTTACTGGATGGCGGACTGTTTGATTTCAGTCAGAAAGAAATTGCTGAACGACGTGTCGCATTGCAGGCGCTCACAGAAAAAGCATTGGGTGCCAGACCTGGCGCTTTCAATTTTATGAATGAATCCTTATCAGAAAAAGGCGCAAGTGAATGAAACGCGGCAAGGTGACCGATGAGGGAGGAACATCCATCCAGGTTTAGAAGCTGTTATGCACTTTGGCCTCGTCAAATCGAGAATTCACATCATCTGCCCGTGGGATTCGCCACTGATAACGCTGATTCGACAGATTTCCGCGGATTTTTCGGATTGAATAAGGATTTTTCTGCGAAAATCCGCGATGATCCGATTTTTCAGCGTCATCCGCGGTGAATCGAAAGGCGAATGATATGAAGATGATTAGAATTTGGCAAGAAGTTCATAACAGGCTCTAGATGCAGTCACAAACAAGGAAGAAAAAAATGAACACGACGATCAAAAATTACAGGCATCCAGTACTGTTTTATGTGTTGGCCACGATAATCCCCTGGACATTTTGGATGGTTGCAGGGCGCATCAGCCATTTGATCCCCGCCAGCAATAGAAACACCCAACTTGCAAGCGCGATGGGCTTGATGGGGCTGGTCAGTCCGATGATAGTTGCTTTTTGGCTGATATCAAGAGACTCGAATTTGAGGAAAGATTTATTGGGCAGAGTGATCAATTTCAAATCAATCAGCCCCGTTTACCTGTTTCTGACGCTTTTCCTCATGTTAGGCAGCATCTTGTTTGCGCAAGCGATATCGTTGCTATTTGGTTACAGCGCCTCACAATTTGAGATAACCGGGCATTATACTTTCTCTTCGGGCGTCTTTCCGGTTTGGTTTCTATTGATTATGGCTCCAGTTATCGAAGAATTGGCCTGGCATACATATGGCACAGACTGCCTGCGTAGCAAATTCAATTTATTGACGACTTCTTTGATATTTGCGTTGTTCTGGGGTATCTGGCATGTTCCGCTTTCTTTTATCAAGGATTACTACCAAAGCAATCTGGTGGCCCTGGGATGGATCCACAGCGTTAATTTTTTAGTCAGCATTTTTCCATTTGTTTTGATCATGAATTGGCTTTATTACAAAACAGGGCGAAACATTCTGATTGCGATCGTTTTTCACATTACTGCCGGATATTTCAACGAGATATTTGCAACACATCCTGACACCAAGATCATCCAAACGATCATTTTGCTATTTTTTGCAGCATGGATTGTGTTGAGGGAAAAACAGTTTTTTCTACAGACATGATATCAATGTCGTCTGAAAACAAGCTTCGTTGGCAAAGTCTTTAGCCACGCCCGAGCCCGCCCGCAGACCAGGCCCGGCAACCCGGCGCTGTACGGAATGCCGTCCGGGCGTTTTTGTCTCACGCAAAGTCGCCAAGGGCGCAAAGAAAGAGGAACGGAAAGAAAGGCCCCACCAGCCGCTGCAGACCCCCGATCCCCAGCCGGATGCGCCATCCGGCGGCGTTGCCAACGCCCGAGCCCGCCCGCGCAACCCGCCCGCA
>WGCR01000577.1 GCA_015493675.1 Anaerolineae bacterium | reverse complement strand
GTGGCTGGGCCAGCGCGGGCCGCTGACCGACCGCAGCGCCGTGAACCGGATGCTGGCGAAATACGCCCGCGCGGCGGGCGTCAAACCCTTTGGCCCGCACGTGCTGCGTCACACCTTCGCCACCCGCTACCTGGCCGCGAATCCGGGCGACATGCGGGGACTGGCTGCGTTGCTCGGGCATAGCAATTTGAATACGGTCCTCATCTACACCGAGCCGCGGCTGGAAGACCTGGCCGGGCGCATGGAGCGGGTGGGGTAAAGGAAATTATTCCCGCCTTCTGCCCCGAATGCGCACGCCTCTTGGCGTGGCCACCACCAACAAACCTGCTAACAAGGCCAAATCGTAAGAAGCCATGACTTGCTTCATCAGTTCGATGAGCGGTTGGACGCCATCTTCATCAGGTCGCAACAAGAGTACGCCCGCATGAGTTCCAGGCGGGAAAGCACGGATATCCCCGAAGCCCTTGTCGGCAGTCACCAGAAAACGTTCTTCCGCCTGCACGACTTCCCACAGGTTCGGGTCTTTGTACCCTCCCAGTCCCTCTTCACGCACTGTTTCCGCGTCGTATCCAGCGCCCCTGAGCAACCTGGCCACGACCAGAGGCAGATATTCATCTACCTTGATGCGCATTGTCAATCTTCCTTACGCTGCCAGAGGTAGGAGAACATCATCATGGAGCATATCCGCGGCGTAAGCCAGCGCTGCCAGGATATCCTCGCGCGTGAGTTGGGGATATTCGGCCATGATGTCCTCGGGCGTCATGCCATCGGCCAGGCTGCCGATGATGGTTTTCACCGGGATGCGGGTGCCTTTGATGCAGGGATCGCCATGATGGAGGTCGGGCGATACCTCAATACGATTTTGCCAGCGGACGCGATTCGTGTTCATGGGACTATTTTAGCACAAGGTGCCGGGGGAAAAGAAACCCCCTTTGCACAATGGTTCAAATCCCTATGCCGCCACCTTCCACCCAGTTCTCTCTTCTTTATCCCGCGGCACGGTGATCACGCCCAAACGCACGGCCATGACCAGGGCGGCGTTGAGGTTGTTCACGTCCAGCGTCTCGTAGATGAAACGCAGGTGGTTGTCCAGGGTGTGGGGCGACATGCCCAGGTAACGGGCGCGGGCCGCCAGGTTGAGCTCGGGCCGGTCGATGAGGGATCCCAGCACCTGTTGGCGGCGGGGCGTGGACAGGCGGAAGAGCGCGGGCGTGGGCGGCTCTGGCAGGGAACGCACCCGCACCAGGCCCAGGCGCATGGCCTTGACCAAGGCGCCGGTGAGGGAGTGCACGCCCAGGGCGCGATAGGCGTGGTGCAGGTGGCTACGGAAGGTGTGCTCCGCGATGCCGATGCCGCGGGCGCGGTCGGCGTGGGAGAGGTTGGGGTCGTCGATGACCGCCTGTAGCGCCTGCCACTGACGATAAGTGAGGGTTTTCGCTTTCATGGTGGCTCTGGATTGTGGGGTGATAGGGGCGGAAAAAGAAAAAAGACCAGGACGCGCCATTGCGTCTGGTCTTTCGCTGGGGCCGTTGCGGGCCACGATTCATGCATATCATAACATTTTGATTTTCGCCATGTAGTCAGGTTTCCCCGTATTTTTACGGGGGACAAAACGGAGAAGATGTGGTTAAATGGAAGATGACGTTCATTTTTCACTCAGGAGCGCTTGTATGAATGATTCCTCGCTGCTGCCCGATCCATTGCAGCCTGAGGCGTTGGAACGCCGTTTTCGGGAGCTGCATGACGACCACGAAATTAACGCGTTTACCCAGGCTATCGAGGCCCGCTACGCCCGGCAGCCCGACGATCCCCTGTTGGCGGCCTGGCATTATCGCCTGACCTGGGCGGCCGCGGCGGCAAAACGCCAGGTCATCGCCTGGGCCTGGGCTATTCCCCTGGCTTTGCTCAACGGCCTTCTTTTCTGGCTGCTCACTGATGACCGCGTGGCCGTGCGCCTGCCAGGCGACAATTATGATTTCCTTCCTGGACTTTTTCTCTATTGGATGCCCGCCACAGCCAGCGTCATTCTGATCTATCTGGCAGCTGCGGGCGGCAAGCGATGGCGACGGGCCCTGGCCGCGATAGCAGGATTGGCCGCGCTGAGCCTGGTCGTGCAGACGGCGTACACCCACATGATTCCCCGCCCCGCGGTGGAACAGTATGTCAACCTGGCCGCCATCCATCTGCCCCTGCTCTCCCTGGCCGCCGTCGGGGTCTATACCCTGGCCGGGCGAGATGGGCCGAGAGAGCGCTTTTCTCTGCTGATGAAGATGCTGGAGGCTGTGTTTCTCACGGGCATGTTCCTGGCCGTGGCGGGGGTGCTGAGCTCCATCAGCGGCGGGCTCTTTGCCCTGCTAACGGTGGATTTCCCCGATTGGCTGATCCGGCTCGTTTTTGCCGGCGGCGCGGGCCTGCTTCCCATCCTGGCTGTGGCCATTCTCTACGATCCCTCTCGCTCCCCCGCGGAGCAGGCTTTCGAGGAGGGGCTGAGCAAAGTGATGAGTCTGTTGCTGCGCGTCATGCTGCCCCTCAGCCTGCTGGTGCTGGCCGTCTACGCAGCCCTGATCCCCTTCCATTTTCGCGATCCCCTGGAGAACCGGGATGCCCTCATCGTGTACACGGCCATGCTCTTTGCGGTGATGGCTTTGCTGCTGGGGGTGACGCCTGTCAGGCCGCCCGGGCGGGAGGCGCGCTGGCTGCGCCGGGGCATGATGGCCATGACGGTTCTGGCGTTGCTGGTGGGCATGTACGCGCTGGTCGCAATCCTCTACCGAACCTGGTATGGTGCGCTCACCCCCAACCGGGTGGCCTTCATCGGCTGGGATGTGATCAATCTGGGGCTGCTGGCCTGGCTGCTGGCGGTCTTGGCGCGCCGGAGCCGCGATTGGACGCCGGGCGTGCATCGGGTTTTCGCCAGGGCTGGAGTGGTGTATGTCCTTTGGTCGCTGTTGATGCTGCTGGCGCTTCCCTGGTGGTTCGGCAGACCGCCGTCAGGCGACTTCGCCCATCTGCCCCCCAACGTGCAACGGGCCATCTACGGCCGGGACTACCCCATCCTGCTGAAGTGTTACGGCAGCCCCCATGTGTATCTGTTGGAGCGGGGGAAGAAGCGCTGGATCAAGGATATCCCCACCTTCGAGGCCCAGGGCTTCCGCTGGGAGGATGTGCGGGAGGTTCCCTGCGAGGACTTGCAGCGAATTCCGGATGGTGTTCCCATTCCGCCCGATGCAGGCCCGCCACCGGTGCCGCGTTCCCGTTTCGGGCCAGAGCCCACAGCCCTGCCACCGCCGGGCGATTGAGCAGGATGCGGGCAGCGGGCATTATCTGCAAAGCTGGGCCTATGTGGATGGTCTGGGCCGGACGGTGCAGACGCAAACCCCCGCGGCCGCGAGCGGCAACCGCATCCTGACCAGCACCGCGTACAACGATCTGGGCCAAACCCTGTACAGCAGTTCGGCCTACGAAGCGACCGGCGCGGCGGGCAGCGGCTATGTCACGCCCACCTGGACCTCTCTGATGAATTATCAGCGTTTCGAGTATGACGAACTGGGCAATCAGACGAAGGCCGCGACCATGTCGCAAGGGACGGAGTTATTCAGCAGCGAGACGACTTATGACGCCTGGCGCACCGCGTTCACCGACGCCAACGGGCATGTAACCGAGCGCTTTGCGGACGCGTTCGGGCAGTTGCGGCGGGTGGTGGAGCATAACAGCGATGGTGATTACACCACGCTTTACGCCTACGACCTGGCGGGCAATCTCACCCAGGTGACGGACGCGGCCGGGAATGTGACCACGCTCAGTTATGATCTGCTGGGGCGGAAGACGGGGATGACCGATCCGGACATGGGAACCTGGACGTATCAGTACGACGGCGTGGGCAACCTGACCGCGCAGCAGGATGGCCGGGGCTGGTGGCTGTATATGAGCTATGACGCCTTGAACCGGCTGACCGCGAAGCGGAAGGACAGCGCCAGCGGGCCGCTGGTGGCGGAGTATTCTACGACGCTGCGGGGTACAAGGGCCTGCTGGAAAAGAGCAAGGCCTATACGGATGAGGGCGTGGTGGAGGTGCGGGCCCTGGCCTATGATGCGCGCAATCGGCTGACCGG
>WGCR01000576.1 GCA_015493675.1 Anaerolineae bacterium | reverse complement strand
TGGACGCAAGCGCAAGCAGCTAACTATTCAACGACTTACGCCTCCTTGTAGCAGTCTCTTCTTGCCAGACTCGCCAGTAGGCGTGCATGCGGCTCACGAACCGGCCCGGCTTTTCGGCATACAAACGCATCCCTATGCTGAAGCTCCGGGCTTCCAATTCCTGCCGATAGATTTCGATCATCCGCACGGTTTTGCCCTGCTCCGCGCCATGCAGCCGCAGCTCGGGATGTTCGATCAAGGTGCGGCGCAGCTCCGCCAGATCGTGATCCAGTCCCAGCAATTCGGAAAGAACGACCAGCTCCTCGGTGACGCTGCCCAGAACGGGCGGCCAGGCGGGCGAGAGGATGCGGACGTGGAATCGCAGATATTTGACCCGCTTGCGCCATTCATGAAAGTGGGCGACCGCGGGGTCTTTCTGGCAACGGGCGAGTCCCCGACGACCGCGGGCATACACCCGACTCAGCCCCTGCGACGGGAAATGATTCCCCTGCAGCGGCAGATTTTTGATGAGTTTGCGCCCTCGCTGCAACTCGGCCGCCACCTGTCTGAACAGGGCTTCCTGGGAGAGCACCCGATCCCGCAGCGCTTCATGATGGGCCCGTAGCCGGGCTGCCAACCGTTGCACCTCCGCCTCTGAAAATTGTCGGGGGAAGCGCTCGTGCACCTTTTCCAGGGTCTCGGAGAGGACAGCGCTGGTGCGGATATCGGAAAGCGCACGCCCGGCGTCGCGAAACAGCGCATTCAACTCGGCAAATCGTTTCTCTCCGACATCATCTCGCACCAGCCGCAGGACGCCGCGCAGGCGCTTGAAGCATTTGCGGGCGTCATGCACCGCCGCATCCACATCCAGCCCCGGCGTGGTCAACTGCCAGATCGCCCGATCTGTCTGTTCCAGAAGGATACGCTTGATCTCGGAGGAAAACGGATGTCCGGGACGAAGTTCGAAGATCGTATCAGGCGCCATGTTGCCCCTGGTGATGGTGAGTGGAAGTCATTAGACATTATCGGAAATAACTCACTGTGAGGTGGACTCTCCGATTTTTGCTCAATCATGCCCGAATCGACGATTAATGATTGATGATCAAAGTGAAAAACACGCTGATTAGCCTTTAATCATTGTTCATTAATCTTTGAGCTTTGTCAGCAGCAGCATAATGCCAAGTGTGAGCAGAGACTTTCTTATTTCCGATAATGTCTATTATTTCTATCCCCCCGATCCTAACAAAAGAATGCAGGGGAAGCAAGGCCATCAATCGGGGGAGCGCCAGGCGTCGGGAACTGCCGTTTGCAGGGAGCCCGCGCGCCAGTCAGTGTCGAAAACGCCTTTGAGATAATCATACGCCTGAGCGCTTTGCAGGGCCAGGCCCATTTCGCGGTTGAGTTTGTTGCTGGCTTCACTGCCATTCATCGAGGCGGCAACCACCCAGCGCTTATCGCCCAGGGCCAAAAGATGCAGTTTGGCGTGCAGGCCGGCGCCAGCGGGATTCCCCCGGCGGGCGATCAGATCCAATCCCTCGGCATGAGCGATATCATTCACATAGTTCACGGTGTTGAGATTGCTGCGATCCTTGTAGGGATAATCGAAAAAGCTGTCCAACAGAATACGGACGCTGGCGCCGCGGCGGGCAGCAGCGATCAGCGCCTCCAGCCGCACATTGGGATCATCGCTGGCGTTGCTGTCGGTGGCGCCCCAATAGGGATGTTCGTAGAGTTGTTGGGTGAGGATCACATCGCCCGGACCGGCGCGATTGATCAAATCCAGCAGCGGGCTGGGGTAGAGGCTGGTCTCCGGCGAGGTGAAAAGGGCCGCGGCGGTGGCGTCAGTCAGATGCAGCGGTTGCGGAAAACGGACGCGATAGCCCTGCAAATCCTCGGCAGGGGGAGGCGTGTAGCCCGGAGGCGGCGAGCCGTAAGTGGCGTGATCGGCTTGCCAGGGGAAAATATCGGTGTAGGCGTCATCGTCATCCAGAGTGTAAATCAACGCGGCCCGAGCCGCCAAATCCGGGTCTGCAATGATCACGGCGTAGCCGCGGCGGCCCAGCGTCTCGCCATCCGCCGCATCTTCCGGCATGCTGGAGGGCTTGAAATTCTCGGTGCTGAGCAGCAAGGTGCGCCCGTCGATGATGGCAAATTTGCTGTGCTGGTAGGGATACCGATCATGGGCGTCGTCGACGTCGTTGACCATGAAATGGACGCGAACGCCGGCCAGGGAAAGCTGTTGTGCGGCCCAACGCGTCTCGTCGGTGAGCCCGCCCACCGGCCCGCCTTCCAGCAGCACATGCACGGTGACGCCCGCCTGCGCTCGCCCCGCCAGCGCCGCCACCAGTCCGGGATGGGTGAGCTCGTAGGTCTCGAGCAGGATGCTTGTCTGGGCTGAAGCGAAGAGATCGCGGATGGCGCTAAAAGCGTTATCGGGCGTCACCAGCACGGTGGCGGCCCGCGGCTGCGACCAGGTTGTCAGCGACGGCTGGGCCAGACGGTGCAATGTCCAGCCGGGATAGGCGGTGCGACGGCCTTTCAGGGGATTACGGTTGCCCTGGGCCCAGTCAGTCACTGTGTCGCTGTCGGGCAAGGCGGGCAAACCGGTGGCCGGTCGGAAAAGGCGGTAGTAGACCTGTCCCTCACTGCCAAAGCTGTTGCTGGGCTGGTAAGGCTGCAAGGCCTGTCCTGTCCAGCCGTCGATGGTGACATCCCCCTGTTCATACACCACTGCGTCTACCAGAACGCCGTCCGGAGCGAAGAGTTGCAGTTCATCGCCATTGTTGTTGAGATCAGGAATGGTTCCCAAGGCGTTTGGCACGTCGGGATCGGTGTCGGACTGGTATTCGCAAGCGGGCGTCTGCGCCCACACCTTTTCGAAGGCGACAGCCTGGCGCGTGCACCAGATTTCCTGCCCGGGCGACACAACCAGATCGGGCAATGTCAGCGTTCCCTCGCCATCCGTGACATGCCATCCTCCCAAAAACAGCGGTCCCGCGCCCACGTTCTGGATAGCGAAGCCTTCATCGGCGTCCTGCAGGGCCAGCCCGTCGGGAATGAATGCGCTAAAGATCGCAATTGGCCGCTGCGGGTTCCGGCCTGCGTTCATGGTCACGGGCAAAAAAAGGGCGCTCTCGGGCGCGGGTGTGGCCGCGGGAGCCAATGTCGAGGCCGAGGAGTTGCCAACAGCCAGCCAGCCGCTCACAACCAGCATCATCAGGGCGAGGAAGAGGGAAAAGCGTCTGGACATGTTGCGCCTCCGTGAGAATAGAAACCGTGAGAGCTTATGGGATGGTGAATATCTTTTGCAAGCGGGGAACCTGCTCCCGCATTTCATCCTCGGTAAAAGTGGCCTCCCAGAATGGCCCGACGCCACCGCATTCCAGCGATGTGACCCAGGGCTCCCGCCAGGCGCCGCTGCGCAATTGCTGCGCGGCCCAGGTCATGATCTCCCAATCCTCATCGCTGAGAGGCAGATGATCGGTCATGTGGTTGGCCAGCCAGGCGCCATCCGGGCCGATATAGCTTTCGATGAGCTCGCGGGTCATGCCGCTGGCCAGAGCCCGGTTGATCCAGTACTCATCAATGACCTGCATGCCGGTAATGTGGATTTCGCGGATAGCGTGCATGGGCAGACGGCTGATGTAGTGGCGATAATCTTCGCCCAAACGCATGGCTGCAATCCGGGCGTGAGAGAGATCGAAGAGAAAGCCGCAGCCGGTGGCTTCGACGACCTGCATGGCGGTCTCGGCGTAAAAAGCGGGGTGCAGCGCCTGGGGCCCGAGGTTGAAACCGTTCTCCACAATCACCCTCTCCCGGCCAAAACGGGCGATAACAGCTTCCACATCCCGGATCAGATTCGCCAGGGTCTGCTCGGCATCGGGCGGGCCGGAACGGGTGTGCGGGGCCTGCAAATGCAGGTTGAGGTAGGGCGTGCCGGAATCAGACAGTAATTTCTCGAATTTGGCCCAATCCGCAGGTTGTTTGGTCTCGCCGTCTATGGCGTCGCCAATGCCTTCGCCCGCGCCCAACGGAAAATGGATGTAAATGGGATAACGATCTTTGACCCGTGCGATGAGATCGGGCCAGGCGGGACATTTGAAGACGTCGGGAGCAATGATTCCCTCGTCGTAGAGCTTGATAGCGGCCCGCGAGTAGTTAAGTCCGAATTTCATGAGAGTGATGGTTTCCTTTCGATAAGTTTGCGGAAAATGCCAAAACGCAGATATTTTCCGGCAACGGGTTGGCGCAGGAGCTCAGGGGTGAGTTCATATCCCAGCTCCTGCCAGAATCGCACCAGATCGGCGGCTTTCAGAGGGACGGCGGTGCGGATTTCGGTGATTTCAGTGGCGATACGCAGCCATTCCTCCAGGATTCTCATGGCCCAGCGCCCGATTTCGCTGCGGTCAATGGGCGTTTCATCCTGCACGATCAACGCGCCCACCCACAATACATTCTCGACAGGATGATGAAAACGAAAATCCAGCGAGCCGATGATGCGCTCATCCTCCCACCAGATGGCCATAATCGCTCGATCATCGCTTTCCAGCAACTGATTGTAATCGTTGGCGGCCTGGATGGGCAGGACGGGATGTCCGGTGAAAGTGAGGAAATAGCTGGCGCTGGCCTCATACATGGCCTGCACATCAGCCAGCATCTCCGTAACAAGCGGTTTGAGCAGGATTGGAGGTGGTGAGCTCATCTTCTTTCAGCGTATTCGAAGGTCTGGCGCAACTTGATGAGGGTGTCGGCGGGATAGTAGCCCTTGGGCAACGAAGCGTTGGCGTAGACCAGGCTGCGAGGCCCGATGAGCACGCCCGGATTCAGCACACTGTTACATCCGGTCTGGGCGCCATCGCCCAAAATAGCTCCCAGCTTGGTCAGCCCCGTATCGAACAGCTCGCCGCCAATGAGGATTTTGAGGGTCGGGCGCTGGCCCGTTTCCGGGTCCTTCACACTGACGACGGTGAGATTGGATAACTTCGTGCCCGCGCCAAGATTCACGCCCCGCCCCAGAATACTGTCTCCCACATAATTGAAATGCGGCGCATAAGCGCCCGAGAGCAAGATGCTGTTTTTTACTTCGGTGGCGTGCCCCACGATAGCCCCAGCCGCGATAAAAGCATTGCCGCGGATATAAGCGCCATGACGCACATGCGCATCGGGGCCGATATAGGCGGGCCCGGCGATGAATGCGCCCGGCTCCACCACCGCGCCCGGGCCAATGAAAATATCATCGCCCGGCGCCAGAAAAGCATCCTTGGCCACGGCGCCGAAAATCTGATGCCCCTTGCCCGCCACCAGTCGCGCCAGATACGCACTCAGCCGCGGCAGGGCCTCCCACACAATCGTTACGCCCTTGAAGAGATCAGCATGGGTTTCCTCGCTCAGATCAAAAAAATCGGCCGGTGACAGTTGAACAGTCATGATTGAATACCTCTCAAGGCAGGGATAGGTTGCTGATTCCCATCATACACTGACCCCCATCTGCATCCAAATCCAGCCGCCAGGTTGAGTGCGTTTCAAGATTGGGACAAAAATTGCCGTGCGTCCGTCACTAGAAGCTGTTATGCACTTTGGCCACGTCAAATCGAGAATTCACAGCATCTGCCCGTGGGATTCGCCGCTGATAACGCGGATTCGACAGATTTCCGCGGATTGTTGGATTGAAAAAGGATTTTTTCTGCGAAAATCCGCGATGATCCGATTTTTCAGCGTCATCCGCGGCGAATCGAAAGGCGAATGATATGAAGATGATTAGAATTTGGCATGAAGTCCATAACAGGCTCTAGAAAGCGTTGCCGGGCCGCTGTTCACCGAAGGTGAGCGCTGGCTGCTGGAACGAATCGACGTTATCTGCCGTGAAATCGGCTACGAAACCTATCTGCCCCATCGCGACGCGGGCCTGTTCGACCGGGATGGCGACTCGTCTCCCTTCTTTCGGCAGGACTTGGAGCGCCTGCAGGAAGCCGATGCCGTGGTGGCTGTGCTCAATGGTTTCGATGTGGATTCGGGCACGGCCTGGGAAATGGGCTATTTCTATGCACTGGGGCGGGACGCCATCATCGGCTACCTCCACGATTCCCGCCTGCCCCATCCCCGCGCCCAACTCAATCCGATGATCTGGAACAGCCTGGTCGCGTTGGTGCACGATCTGGATGCGCTGAAGCGGGAGCTGACTTCTTTGCACGCATCATCCGGGCAAACCTGAAGGCCGAAATCTCATGCCACCATCGTCGCTCAGGAGCTTGACCGAAACCCCGACGGGGACATATAATTTGATCGTAGCCCCCAACAAGGAGTGGTCATGATGATTGAAGTCAATATCGATAGCGTACGAATCAGTTTAATGACACAGAACCGGGTGGTAGTGCTGCGGGAAATTGGCTCCCAGCGCTATCTGCCCATCTGGATCGGTGCGCCCGAGGCCGACGCCATCACCTTGCGGCTTCAGGGCATCCATGTCGATCGGCCTCTGACCCATGATCTGCTTTTCAACACGATCACCACTCTGGGCGCAGATGTGGAATATGTCGTCGTCAATGAACTCAAGAACGACATCTTTTACGCCGAAATCGTGCTGGACATGGATGAAAGCGAAATCCGCATCGATTCGCGTCCCAGCGACGCCATCGCGTTGGCTGTACGAGCCGAGGCGCCGATCTATGTCACAGAGCAGGTGCTGGAAGAGGCCGGACGTATGCCCGATGCCGATTTCTCGCCGGGCATTCTCTTTGGCGCATCCTCGGAACAATCCGAAGAGGGTGCAGAGGCGAAAGACGAAGACCTGGGAGCCTTTGCCGATTTCATCGAAGGCCTCGATCTGGATGATCTGACCAGCGACTGAGCCGCTTGCTTTTCTGCCAACACCATCAACCAACACTATCCCTTCTTTTGATAGAACGCGGCCTTCATGCCCTGCGTTGGTCGTTTCGCACCTTCTCGACGCCTGTTCCCCCAGGCGTCAATTTTATCTCTCCCCCAATAACAGATGATGACAGCCGGACCTGATAAGGAAATACCCAAGAGTATCGAAGCGGAAGAAGCGCTGCTGGGCTCACTGCTGATCGATCCCGATGTGATCAGCCACGTTGCCAATGTCGTCATGCCCGAGGATTTTTATCTGGCCCGTCATGGCGAGATCTACGACGTCATCCGCACCCTGTTCGACGAGGGCGCGCCGGTGGATTTCGTCACGGTCACCGAAGAGCTGGAACGTCGGGACAAACTGAATGAAGTGGGCGGGCGCAGCTACATCACCTCCCTGGTCAACAGCGTCCCCACCGCCATCAACGCCTTCCAATACGCCGAGATCGTACAGGAGAAAGCCACCCTGCGCCAGCTTATCACCGCGGCCGGCGACATCGCCCGCAAGGCTTATGATGATTCACAGGATGTAGGGGATGTTGTAAACGAGGCGGAAAAACTCATCTTCGCCATCGCCGAACGACGGCTTGATCAAGACCTGGTTTCCATCACGGAGGTGGTGCCCCGAGTCATCGAAGAGATCAAGGAGCTACACGAACGCCGGGGAGAGGTGCTGGGCGTCCCCTCCGATTTCAATCTGCTGGATGCGATGTTGGGCGGATTCCAAAAATCGGATCTCATTATCCTCGCAGCCCGTCCTGGCATGGGCAAGACCAGCCTGGCTCTGAACATCGCTCTCAACGCCGCCAAAAATCACAGCGCCCAGGTGGCTATTTTCAGTCTGGAGATGAGCCGCGAGCAGCTTGTGCAGCGTTTGCTCTCACAGGAGGCGCGTATCGACTCCCAGCACCTGCGGTTGGGCAAAATCTACAATCAGGATGAATGGATGCGCCTGGAGCAGGCGGCGGAAACGCTGCGCACCTGCCGCATCTATATCGACGACACCGCCGCGCTGAGCCCGTTTGAACTGCGCACCAAGGCCCGACGGCTTTATTCCGAACATGGTCTGGATATGATCATCGTGGACTACATGCAGTTGATGCACGGCGGGCGACGCAGTGAGAACCGCGTGCAGGAGATCAGTTTTATCTCCCGAACCATGAAGCAACTGGCCCGCGAGTTGAAAGTGCCGGTGATAGCGCTTTCGCAGCTCAGCCGCCAGGTGGAAAACCGGGCGGACAAACATCCGCAACTCAGTGATCTGCGTGAAAGCGGCAGCATCGAACAGGATGCGGACCTGGTGATGTTCATCTATCGCGAAGGCAAATATGACGCCGAGAGTGAACGCAGCCACATCGCCGAGATCGTCATTGCCAAGCATCGCCACGGGCCCACCGGCAGCGTTGATCTCTTCTTCGATGAAAAATATACGCAATTCACCGAAGTCGCCAAGGCGTCTCTGGCGTGAAAAATCCCGATTCCATCATGAAAATTGGCGTTTTAACCCATCCCAAAATCCCGGTCTCCGAAACCCTGGGCGCAGAAATTGTCGAATGGCTGCAAGAACGAGGCATGAGCGTCTGGAGCGGTTC
>WGCR01000575.1 GCA_015493675.1 Anaerolineae bacterium | reverse complement strand
GTAGGGGGCGGGTGTGTTCCAAGATTGGGGCGCACAGGCCGAATAGAATTCGGTTCTGGGGGCGTTCCGCCGCATGTCCTCCTGCGAGGACATTTTCGGGCGCAAATTAGCCTGTCTGCGCAGGCAGACAAGCGGCCGCAGGCCCCAGCCCTGATTTCAATCGGCAGGTTCTGGCAAAAACCGCAAATTCGCCCCCAAATTGAAACGCATCCGCAGGGGGCAAAGGGCTTGGCGATGAATAGATTTTAGAGTACCATTATCGAAGACAATCTCCCAACCTCTTGATCCCCAATCCCACCTCCTCGCCATGAACATTCTTCTACAAAACGCCACTATCGTCACGCTGAATGATCTGGATGCTATTCTGCCCCGCGCCTCCCTGGCCATTGCCGACGATCGCATCGTCGCTGTGGGGGAGATTCCTCGCGATTTCGTGGCGGATGAGGTGATCGATCTCGCGGGCAAGATCGTCACGCCCGGCTTGTACAACGCTCACACCCATGCGGCCATGGTGTTTGCCCGCGGCTACGCCGAGGATATGCCCCTGGATCGTTGGTTCAACGAAGGCATCTGGAAGCTGGAGTCGGCGCTGACGCCCGAGATGGTGCATTGGGGCGTGCGTCTGGCCATGATCGAGATGATTCGCGGGGGCGTCATCGGCTTCGCCGATCATTATTTCTATATGGATGAGGTGGCGCAGGCGGTCATCGAGAGCGGGATGCGGGCGAATCTGGCCTGGGCGGTGTTTGGTCATCAGGAGGGAGAGCTCGGCGTGACCATTCCGGGCACGGTGGCGTTTGTGAAAAAGTATAACGGGGCCGCGGACGGGCGGCTGCGGGCGCTGTTTGGGCCGCATTCGCCCTATCTTTGCAGCGATCAGTTTCTGGCCCGCACCGCGGCCGTGGCCGTGCGGGAGGGCATCGGCATTCACATCCACGCAGCCGAAACAGCCGGGCAGGTGCAGGCCTCATTGGCGGAATACGATATGACCCCCATCGAATTGCTGCATGACCGCGGTCTGTTCGAGACGCACACCATTGTCGCCCATGCCATTCATGTCAATTCGGTCGATATCGCCATTTTGGCGCAATCGGATGTGAATGTGGTGCAGTGCCCCAGCACCCATTTGCGCTACGCTATGGGCGTGACGCCTGTGCCGCAGATGTTGGCAGAGGGCGTCAACGTGGCCTTGGGAACCGATGGCGCCGGCAGCAGCGCAGCCCTGAATCTGTGGCGGGAGATGCGGCTGGCTGTGGTCACTCAGCGCCAGGCGCTGGACGATCCCGAGGTGATGGGGGGGCTGACGCCGTTGCGCATGGCGGCCCGAAACGGCGCCCGGGCGCTGAATTTCCGGGATAGTGGCAGACTGACGCCAGGCTATCAGGCCGATCTCATCGTCATCGACGCCGATCAGGCGCATTATCAACCCATCCACAGTGTGCCGGCGGCGTTGATCTGGAACACTGGGCCCGCGGATGTGCGGGATGTGATGGTGGCCGGGCGCTGGCTGATGCGCAATCGACAATTGCTGACGCTGGATGAGAAAGCAATTTTGGCCGGGTTTCGCGAGGCCCTGTCCGACATGATGTCGCGGCCTTTGGGACAGTTCAAAAAGTACGATGTCGCGGAGTGAATGCCCGGGGGCGTCTTTTCCTGATAGACCATAAATTTTGACACAAGTGGGGGGATGCCTTACAATGATTTGGTTGACCGCCTGGCTCAAAACGGGCCTGTTGGCGGTCATTTTTGAGCGCACTGTCGCGCTTTTTTACATCCCAATTCGCCACTTGTCCAGTGTTTGGATTCCCGAAACACTGAAGATTGCTCAATGATATTCAGTAGATCACGATTTCAGTAACTCACTGCAAAAATGCTTGGCTTCGGCGGCAATAATGGCTTGAACTCCGGCAGTTTTGCACCGAGAAAAATTTATGTAATCAAAATCGTGAAGTACTGATATTGATAACTATTTAACTTCCTGGAGGACAGATGAAGGTTTACAGCAGCGACAAGATTCGCAATATCGCATTATTGGGGCATAGCGGCTCGGGCAAGACCATCCTGGCCGAAGCTATGATCCATGCCACCGGCGCCACCAATCGCATGGGGCGCGTGGAAGATGGCACCACCGTTTCCGACTGGGATGATGAGGAGATCAAACGCTCTCAGTCCATCAATACCAGCCTCATCCCCTGTGAATGGGATAATCACAAGATCAACGTGTTGGATACGCCGGGCTATCCCGACTTCATCGGTGACGTAATCAGCGCTTTGCGCGTGTCTGAGGCGGGCATTATTGTGCTGGACGCGGTCTCGGGCGTTGAAGTGGGCACCGAATTGGCCTGGCAGCAACTTGTGCAGGAGAATAAACCCCGTCTGATCTTCATCAACAAGATGGATCGGGATAACGCCAATTTTCAGCGTTCGCTGGATTCTCTGAAAAACACCTTTGACGGCAACTTTGTCCCCGTGCTGTTGCCCATCGGCGCAGAGCATGATTTCCAGGGCGTGGCTTCTGTGATTCGGGGCAAGGCTTATATGGGAAGCGATGGCAAGTTGGGGGATGTGCCTGCCGACCTGCAGGACGCCCTGGAAGAAGCCCATTTTACGCTTGTCGAAGCCGCTGCTGAAAGTGATGACGAATTGCTGATGAAATATCTGGAGGGCGAGGAGTTGACGCCCGATGAGGTCTTCAATGGCCTGAAAAGCGCCTTTTTGGCCGGCGATGTGGTCCCCGTGCTCTGTGGCTCCGC
>WGCR01000574.1 GCA_015493675.1 Anaerolineae bacterium | reverse complement strand
GGGTGATAGAGGATAATCGGGGATGTGAAAGATTTCTACATACGATATACCAAAAAGTTCGTCAGTTCGCAAAGCCTCTCTCTTTGATGGAGCATGATGGAAGCAAATATCTCTTCTTTTCCCGATTTCGATTCCGCCGACGGCGTGCAGGAAGTCTCACGGCCCGAGGATGTGGATTTTGACAAAATGCCGCTGATCCCGGCCATCGTGCAGGACGCCCGCACCGGTCAGGTGCTGACGCTGGCCTACATGAACCGCGAGGCCTTGGCCCTGACGCTGAAGCTGCAGCAAACGGTTTTCTGGAGTCGCAGCCGGCAGGCGTTGTGGCATAAAGGCGAAACCAGCGGCAATTTTCAGGACGTGGTTGGCATCCGGCTGGATTGCGATGGCGATGCGCTGTTGGTGCTGGTGCATCCGCACGGGCCCGCCTGCCACACCGGGGCCATGACTTGCTTCTATCGGGCCATGGAGCCAGCCAGGGGGTAGCGGGATGCCGGGGGCGTTGGCTGGTGCGTTGCGCCTTCCTCTGTGTTCACTCCCACCATTCGCACATGCCCATGGCCTGTTTCCAGGCGGCGATGGCCATTTCGGTTTTCGCTGCATCCAGCGGCGCCAGGGGCGAGCGCGGCTGTCCGGCCTGGTAGCCGCGGTAATTCAGCAGCGCCTTGATGGCGGGAATGCCCAGTGGCCCGATGGCCCCGTGTAATTCGGTAATGGCTCGCTGCAAACCCGCCGCCCGGGTCAGATCCCTGGCCTGCACTGCATTCCACAGCGCCACCATCAGCTCCGGAACGATGTTGCCGAAGGCTGTGATGCTGCCCGCCGCTCCCATGCTCAGAGCAGGGTAGGCGAGATTGGGGCTGCCTGCGAACAGGGTGAAATCCTCATGCTCCTGAATGCCGATTTGCAGCGCTACGCGCTTGAGATCGCCCGAGGAATCCTTGATGCCGATGATATTGGGATGCGCTGCCAGTTCGGCGATGAAGTCGAGAGGCAAATCATAGGCAGTGAAGGCGGGCACGGTGTAGATGAGGATGGGAATGGGGCTTTTTTCCGCCAGAGTAAGAAAATGACGCCGCTGGGCCTCGATATTGCCGCGAGTGTAATAGACCGGCGTGACAACCAGGGCCGCGTCGGCGCCATCTTCCGCCGCCCAAATCAGATTGCGCAGGGTCTGGCGGGTGCTTTCGGCGCCGCATCCGGCCAGGATGAAATGATCTGCGGGGATAACCTCGCGGGCAGCCTGGAGCACGGCCCGGCGCTCCTCCGCTTCCAGATACATGAACTCGCCGGTGCTGCCGAAGATGAGAAATCCATGCACGCCCGCCTGGAGCCAGCGGGAGAGATTGGCCTGCATGGCCTCGGGCGAGGCTTTATCTTCGATGAATGGCGTGACGCAAGCGGGGACAATGCCGTGGAGTTTCATGGTGGCGGCTCCTTTGGTGATAAGTGGGGGCGGTAAGGTTGTAAGCAGGATAACGGATTGCGGAGGACATTTGTGGTAAACTAATGATCAATTCACTCATCCCACCAGGAGATTATGCAATGATCAATGTGAAAAAACATCCGGATCGACATAAAGAAGAAGTGCCCGCTGGCAAAAATGTGGCTTTCTGCCGGTGCTGGCAGTCGGACAAATTTCCCTATTGCGACGGCGCGCACCGAAAATTGAACGCCGAGACTGGCGACGCTTTGGGGCCGGTCATCGTCACTGCAATCGCTGCGGATTGAGGTCAGGGAGCATTCGTCGGCTTGTTGGGCGGATGCTCTTTTTCATTGATTTCGGGAAGCGGAAGGCGGAGTGTGCGGAGTAAATCATCGAAACCAGCGATGTAGGGCGCGGTGCATTCATGATGATGGGCCAATGATGCGTTGATCTGGGCGCCAAACAGGATGACGATATTGGTCAGGTACAGATACAGCATCAGCGCCATGACCGCGCCGATGGAGCCATACACGACGTTGAAATTCGAAAAACCTGAACTGAGATACCATGAAAAGCCATACCCCAGCAGCATCCAGTCCAGGGCGGTTAACGCCGATGAGATGAGCGTGATCCGGGCTGGCGCGCGTCGGCTGGGAATGAAATGCATGATCATGAAGAATGCCAGCGTGGCGATGATGAAAACAGCGAAGCCGCTGGCCAGAACATTCAGCAAGGATATGAGATACCCGGGCAGGTCAACAGGGATGAAATCGACAATGAATGATGAGAGACCGGCGAGGATGAGTAGCAGAAAGAGCGCTGGCACGGCAAGTATAATAATGATGACGCCGATTCCGCGCATGACAAACGAATTGTGGGTGTATTCTTTTGAATGGATCAGATCGATGGCGGAAAGCAAGCCGCGCAAAAAGCCCGTCGCAGACCAGAGCAGGGTGACCAGCGCGATGATACTGGGAACGGCTCGCGAGGCGATTACATCTTGCAGCAGGTCTGTGATGATTTCAGCGCCTTGCGGAATCATACTGATAAGGGTGTCGATGGCGGCCTGTTGTTTGGTTGGATTTTCGAGGATGATTCCCAACAGGCTGGTGAGCAAAATCAGCAAGGGAAAAATGGAGAAAACAGCGTAATAGGTGAGAGCGGCCGATCGCAGGAAAAGCTCATTTCGGATCATGTTGTAATAGAGGCAACGGATGAATTTGACAACGGTTTGCAACAAGATCAGGCTCCTGCCATGGTGATATGCTGTAAGAAACTGACGAGGTCTTCGCGGCTCAGTATTCCTGCCAGCGCGCCATTTTCTACCACCAGCACCTGGTTGACGCCTTCCCGATCCATTTGCGAGAGCGCCGTCCACAGATCATCATCGAGGTGGACGGTTTTGGCTCTGGAGATCGGAATCATGATCTGTTCGACGGTGGTGGTTGACCACTGTGATTTGGGGGCTTTCTGAAGTTGATGAATGGTGAGGATGCCGACTGGTTGACCATTCTTTTCTACGATATAGGCCCGTTTGCCGCCGCTCAGAAGATGATGCTCCGCCAGAACATCCAGCGTGAGATGGGCTGGCAGCGTTGTC
>WGCR01000573.1 GCA_015493675.1 Anaerolineae bacterium | reverse complement strand
TCCCTGGCCCACGCCATGGGCCACGCGTTCGGCGGGAATTTCCACATCCCGCACGGGCGCAGCGTCAGCCTCTTTTTGCCCTACACCCTGGAATACATCGCCAAGGAGCCGAAGCTGACCCGCTTCCGCGACATCGCCCACGCCCTGCGCCTGCCCGAAGGCGACGCTGACGAGGCCGCCGCGGCCAAAGCGGTCATCGCCGCCATCCGCGATCTTCACCGCCGTCTGGATCAGCCCCTGACCGTGGCCGAAATGGGCATCAGCCGCGAGGACTACGAAGCCCGGCTGGATGATCTGGTGGAATTCGCCGAAGGCGACGGCACCTTCATCAGCGCGGTGCGCATCCCCGAACGCGAAGACCTGGAAAACCTCTTCCGCTACGCCTACGACGGGCGAGAGATCGATTTTTGAGAGAGATGATGGATGATTAAAGATTGATGATCAAAGTAAAAACCATGCTGCTTCCACCTTTAATCATCAATCATTGATCATCGCCCGTCATGCCTACTACTTCTTATGCTCAATAACCTGATTGACATCGGCGACATCATCCAAAACGCCGCCCTGTTCAGTCCTCGCAACTGGAGAGACGCCGCTATGGCTTCCGATGCTTTGCTCCAAGCCATTCACCGCCTTTTCGACTTGCTGGAAACGCGTGGCGCGTCCTACGTTTTGGTGGGCGGCGTCGCCCTCCTCAACTACGTAGAAGGCCGCAACACACAGGATATCGATCTGATCATGGCTTTGGGTGATCTCGAGAACCTCACCGAAATCCAGGTAACCTACCGAGATCAGTTCTTCGCCCGAGGCGATTTTCAAGGGCTGCAAATCGATATCTTGCTCACCACGAATCCCCTCTTCAGCAAAGTGCAGCAGGAGCATGTCACCACCCTGCATTTTCAGGAGCATGACGTCCGCATTGCCACGGTCAGGGGCTTGCTTCTGCTCAAACTCTACGCCTTGCCCTCGCTTTATCGACAAGGGGATTTTTTGCGGGTGAACATCTACGAAAACGATATCGCCGCGCTGATGTACCAGCATCATCCCGACATGGGCGCTATTCTGAGCGAACTTGCGCCTTTCATCAGCGCTTCAGATCTCGCGTCGTTACAAAAAATCGTCCACGAAATCGACCAGCGTATCAAACGCTTTCGCACCAACCAACCCGCTGACAATTAGGGCATGATTGACTGACAAATCTCGTTGCGCCGCCTCACTCGCCGAATGAATTCGGTTCCACGGGCGTTCCGCCGCCCGTCCCCCTGCGGGGACGGTGTTTTCCTCGTCAAAACGGGACCCGCAAACGTCGGCGAAGGCCGACGAGCGGCTAAAGGCCCCTGGCCCTGATTTTAATCGGTGGGTTTAGAATGCCAAGCTGACTTTTGTCAGTCAACCAGCTTGCTCTCTCAACTACCACGGGACGTCTAATGATCACGATTCGTAAACTCAATTCCCTGGATGCGAAAGATGTCAGGCAGTGGATCGAGCTGCCCTACCGCATTTATGAAAACGAGCCGCTGTGGGCGCCGCAATTGGAGTCAGATGCCCGGTTTCAGATGAGTCAGGAGAAAAATCCTTTTTATCTTTACGGCCACGCCGATTTTTTCATTGCCGAGAAAGATGGCGTGCCCGCCGGACGCATTGCTCTGCTGGACAATCACCGGCTGAACAACTGGCGCAAGGAGCGGACGGCCTTTTTCTACCTGTTCGAGAGCATCGACTCCTTTGATGTGGCAGAGGCGCTGTTCGAAAGAGCCTACGAGTGGGCGCGTATGCGGGGAAAGGAGCAATTGCTCGGGCCAAAAGGGTTCCTGACCATTGACTCTGTGGGCATGCTGGCGCAGGGTTTCGAACGATTTCCGGCGATGGGAATGGCCTGGAATTATCCCTACTATATCGAGTTCATGGAGCGGCTGGGCTTCGAGAAGGAAACCGATTACACGTCGGGCTGGATACCCGTCGATTTTCCGGTGCCGGACAAAGTCTTTCGCATCGCCGAAATTGCCGAGAAACGCTATGGCTATCGCGCCGTCGCTTATCACAGCAAGAAAGAGCTGCTGCCCGTTGTTGATAAAGTCATCAATACATACAATCAATCCTTCATCGAAAATTGGGAGTTTGCACCCATTTCGGACAGTGAGGCGAAAGTCCTGGCGCACAGAATCCTCAGCGTTCTCGACGATCCGACCCTGTCGCAGGTGGCTTGGAAGGATGATGAAGTGGTGGGCTTCATCCTGGGTTATCCCGACATCAATCGCGCCATCAAGAAAACACATGGACGGTTATGGCCGTTCGGATGGCTGCACTTGAAACGGGCGTTCAAGCAGACCAAATGGATCGATCTCAACGGCGTCGGGATTTTGCCCAAACATCGCGGGCGAGGCGTGGATGCGTTGCTCATCGCCTCACTGTGGCGGGCGGTGAAGAACTCGGACCGGAATTATGAGTTTGTGGAATTATGCCAGATCAATGAAAAGAATGCCGTGA
>WGCR01000572.1 GCA_015493675.1 Anaerolineae bacterium | reverse complement strand
GCCTGTCCGCACCCGCTCGATATCGGTCACCACCGCCCCTGAGAGTATATCGACGCCCCAATCGCCGAGGAGGGGAGACAACGGCGTGCTCGGGCCCATGAGCAGCGTCAGCGCATCGGCCCGGCGCAGGGCCAGCAATTCGGCCAGCGTATGATTCAGCAGGGTGACGCTGGTGATAGCCAGCACATCAGCCCGGGGAATGATCTCGGGAGCGCGGGCGGCAGGGAGATCATCCCCGCGCGGGTCCAATTCCAGCACATGCAGGGTCCCGACCCGCTGGCGCAGGCGTTCGGTGAACGGGAAATGCCCCACCATCGCCACGGTTTTGCCAGCTCCGGCCCCGGCGATGACTTCTTCGGCGTTGAGATCCCCCCAACGCTCGGGCGTGCGGGGCAACAGCGCGTTGATAGTCGCCAGACCGATGCTGCGCTCCACCTGGCTGGGCGATGTGACCAGCGCCGCCAGGTCGCGGGCGTTTCTTTCGGCGAGACGGCCCGGCTGGCGCACATCGGGCCAATCGCGATGATGGTGTGCAATGCCGGGCAGGGTAGTGGCCAGCCCGGCCCGCATCTCATCCCCGACCTGCACAGTGACCATGGTCCAATGCAGCCCCATGACGACATCCTGAATCCGGCCAGCTTCCAGGCTACCGGTCAATTGTGCGAACAGCTTATCCAGCTCGCTCATCGGTGTGGTATCCCCGCTTCTTTCAGCAGATCATTGAACTTGCTGACAAAGGCCTGGGGCGGCTGCACGGTCATGCCCCGCCAGTATTTTTGAGGCCCGTACAGTCCGCACAAGCCCAGATTAAACGCCTGAACATCTCCGTTTTTGAGATGGAATTGCAGTTCATAGGAGGCGGGACAGCGCAGCCGCGGAACCAGGGGCAGGCTGGCGTTCAGCGGCGAGATCAGCGCCTGGATATCGTCGGCATCCGTGATGGAAAGGATCACTTCCATGCCGGGCTGGCGGGGAGCACGCGAAGCGTCCGGATCGACAGAGGAAGTTTTGGGAGCCAGCACATCGATCTGCACCGTATCCGCCAAATCAGCAGCTTCGACCACATTCAAACTCAGGTTTTTGGCATGCTCCATGCCGCACTCTCCACGAAAAAAAGCCCATTCATCGCATTCACTGCCATCGTCGAAGATGCAGACGCCGTATTCGTTGCCCTGATCATCTTTCCGCACTTCCAGCTTGCCGCCCTGCTGGATGCAGTATTCCGCAGCCGGGTTGGCGAGTTTCGCTTGATTGACAGTTGGTTTGGCCGCGGGCGCTGTTTGTGGGGGCGCACAGGCGGCCAACAGCCCCAGGGTGAGGGATAACAATAACAGAGAAACAGTTAAACGTCGCATAAGTACCTCTGGATGGAAGCAAAGTGGCGTGATGATGAGGCATCACTTTCTCATTCTAACAGCAAAACGATGCGAGAAGATAAAATGTTCCATGACATTTGACAAACGCTGGGGGTGCGGGTACGCTGATGACATTGCTATCAGCCCCCTCATTCAGGAAGAAGTCCATGAAATCTGATATTCCCCAACTTATGATTGACCGCAATCTGGATGCCGTTGTCGTGTATGGAGGCACTGACGTCAGCAGTGATCTGGCTTATCTCACCGGCGGCGCGCATCTTGGCGAGGGCATGTATCTGCACACCCGGACAGGCGGGCCCGTGCTCTTTTCCAACGCCCTGGAGCGGGAAAACGCCCAATCCACCGGCTATCCCGTTCGATTATGGAGTGATTTCCCATTCGGGAGATATCTCAAAGAGGCGGATAACGATATGATGGCCGCTCGCCTGGCCCGATGGCGCGACATTTTCATCGAGTACGGCGTGAGCGGCCGGGTGGGATTTTATGGCATGAGCGACATGGGCTATGCCTGGCGTTTCCTGTCGGCGCTGGAGCAGACCATGCCCGATATCAAGATCGTGGGCGAGATCCCGCCTAATCTCTTTGCACAGGCCCGGCAAACCAAAGACGCCCGCGAGATCGAGATGATGCGGGCGGCGGGCGTGGCCACCACCGCAGTGATTGCCAATGTGTTCGATTTCCTCAGCGGACACCGGGCGCAGCAGGATACGCTCATCAAACCGAATGGCGGTCCTCTGACCATCGGCGATGTCAAGGCGTTTATCCGCCTGGAGCTGGCCCGACGCAATCTGGAGGACGTGCACGAGCACATTTTCAGTCAGGGCCGGGATGCGGGCGTGCCCCACAATGTCGGGCGTTCCGACATGCCCTTGCAACTGGGGCAAACCATCATCTTCGATATTTTCCCGCGGGATAGGACGACGGGGTATTTCCATGATATCACCCGCACCATTTTTCTGGGCTACGCCCCCGATGAGCTGGCAGAAAAATGGCTGGATGTGAAACGGGTTTTCGACGAAGTAATGGCGTCTATCCGCATAGGCGAGCCCGGCGCCAAGTACCAGATGATGACCTGCGAATTGTTCGAAGTGATGAATTATCCCACCATCTGCTCGGACCCCCAAACGATGGTGGGATATATTCACAGCCTGGGCCACGGCGTAGGCCTGGATATCCACGAATATCCGAGATTGAGCACGTACGGACCGCCGACGCCTCTGCAGCCGGGCCATGTGGTCACGGTGGAGCCGGGCCTTTATTTCCCCGATGAAGGATGGGGCGTGCGTATCGAAGACACCATCGCCTTCGACGAGACCGGCGCCATCGTCAACCTTTCCGATTTTCCCTACGAGATGGTCATCCCGGTCAAATAGCTCCATCAGAACCCGTTGCCTGACGGAACAGACGCCATGAGCGGCTGCACGCCGATAAGGAATGGAAATGGAACGCAGACGCATCTGACGCCCGCAGATTCTCCTGATTTTATGGAACCGCCAACGTATGCGTGAGGCTGTCTTTTTTTCACTCAAACCTGACAGGTTCTGGTAAATCTTGCTGCAGAAGACGTCGCTCTTAGCCAACAAGGTGTGCAAGGATTTGAGTCGTTGTCAAAGGAACCTGTCAGGTTGGTTTGACGGAGACAACCTCGGCGGCATGAGTAGGCGCTCAATGATTAATGAGTGCTGAGCAAAGCAAAAACCACACCGTTCTGCCCTTTAATCATTATTCATCAATCATTGACCTTTGTCTGCGTTCTATTTACGAAGCAGATGCCATGATCGACTGCACGCCGATGAGGAATGAAAATGGAACGCAGACACATCTGATGCCCGCAGATTCTCGCAGATTATCCTGATTTTATCTGTTTTTATCTGCGTAGATCGGCTTTTTCTGCGTCATCTGCGTCCTATTTACGAAGCAGACTCAGTGTCGGAAGTGCCGCATGCCCGTGAAGACCATGGCCAACCCCAGACGATCGACCGCGGCGATGACCTCTTCATCGCGGATGGAGCCGCCCGGCTGAATCACCGCGGTGACGCCCAGCCGCGCGGCCTCTTCGACGCCGTCGGGGAAGGGGAAGAACGCGTCCGAGGCCATGACCGCGCCCCGGGCCCGGCCGCCCGCTTTCATCCCGGCCAGCTTCACCGCGTCCACGCGGCTCATCTGGCCTGCGCCCACGCCCACCGTAGCCCGATCTTTGGCGAAGAGAATCGCATTGGATTTGACCCACTTCACCGCCCGCCAGGCGAACAGCAGATCGGCCATCTCAGCTTCGCTGGGCTGGCGCTGGCTGGCCACCCGCAGGTCGGCCACAAAGCCATCGTCCGGGGTTTGGGCCAGCAGTCCGCCGTACACCGTGTGCAGTTCCAAAGGAAAGCGGGGCGCGCCTGTGGCCTTCATCACCCGCAAATTCTTCTTTTTGCCCAGGCGCTCCAGGGCCTCGGGCGTGAAATCGGGCGCGGCCAGCACCTCGACGAACAGCTTGCCGATGGCCTCCACCAGGGGCAAGTCCACCGGCCGGTTGACGGTGATGATGGAGCCGAACGCGCTGACGGGATCGGAGGCCAGGGCTTTCTGATACGCGGTCACCAGGTCGTCATCGGTGGCCAGACCGCAGGGATTGGCGTGCTTGATGATGGCCACCGCGGGCGTGTCGAACTCGTTGACCACCCCCCAGGCGCCGTGCAGGTCGCCCAGGTTGTTGTAGCTGAGGGCCTTGCCCTGCAACTGTTGGAACGCGGGTTCGTAGCCGGGCCAGCGATAGAACGCGGCCTGCTGGTGGGGATTTTCGCCGTAGCGCAGGGTTTGCACCCGCTCCGCGGTCAGGGTCAGCAGCTCGGGCGTGGCGGTTTCGCCCGCCACCTGCCGGGTGAAATAGCTGCTGATGGCCGCGTCATAGGCCGCGGTGTGCCGAAAGGCTTTCAGGGCCAGCCGTCGCCGTTGGTCGAGATCGAGCCCGTCGCCCGACAGGGCCTCCAGCGCCTGGCCATAGTCCGCGGGATCCACCAGCACGATGACCCGCTCGAAGTTCTTGGCTCCCGCCCGCAGCAGGGTCACCCCGCCGATGTCGATGTTCTCCACGGCCTCGGCTTCGGTGACATCGGGTCGGGCCACGGTTTGCTGGAAGGGGTAGAGGTTGCAGGCCACGATGTCGATGGGGGCCAGGCCATGCTCGGCCAGCTCCGCCAGATGGGCCTCGTCATCCCTGGCCAAAATAGGCCCGTGGATGGCGGGGTGCAGGGTCTTGACCCGGCCCCCCAGAATCTCGGGGAAGCCGGTGAGATCGGCGACGGGCGTGACGGGCAGGCCCGCCTGGGAGATGGCCCGGGCCGTGCCGCCGCTGGCGATGAGTTCCACGCCCAGGTGGTGCAGACCGCGGGCGAGTTCAATAAGTCCGGTTTTGTCGGAAAGGGATAGAAGTGCGCGCATGGTGGTTGGAGATTGGGAGATTCGTGGAGATTGAGTAGAGATTCAGTGGAGATTAGTTGTTTACCTAATGTGCAAGTTTTCACTGCGAAAAAAGCGCTGTCCATTGATGATGACGTGTACAACCGTACGACGAAAGGACAATGAGCCGAATATAGACGAAAAGAGCCTGCTCTTTTGAATCTCAGGAGATTGACTGCTCTTTGACCTCCGGGAGGTGGACGAGTAATTTTTGGCTTGGCCAGGTAGTTTTCGTCCACCTCCCGGAGGTCGAGAGGCCCCCCTGAATTTCTATTGAGCCAAGAGCGCTTGTTTCATCCATCTATGTTCGTCCATGTTCGTCAGCGTGAACAGCAGCACAGAGAATGAGACGTCGCTTTAGCATCAAAAATAAAATTGCATATTGCGTTTGTTTCTTGTCTGCGTTCCTCCGCGTTTGTCCGCGTCCCATCTACGAAGCGGCTTCTTCGAGGACCGCCAGGGTTTGTTGGGCCGATTTCTGCCAGGAGAAGCGTTTGAGATTCTCCCGGCCTTTGGCGATGAGTTCCTGGCGCAAGTTGTCATCCACCAGCGCCTTTTCAATGGCGTCGGCCATCTCCTCTACGCTGTGCGGGTCGAAGTACACCGCGCCTTCGCCCGCGACCTCGGGCAGGGAGGAGATGTTGGAGCAAATCAGGGGCGTGTCGCAGGCCTGGGCCTCCAGTGCGGGCAGACCGAAGCCCTCGAACAGGGAGGGCAGCACATACGCGGCCGCAGCCGAATACAGCGTGGCGATCTGGTGAGGCAGCACGAAGCCGGGAAAGCGCACCGCGTCCAGCAGGCCCATGGCTTTCACCTTCTCCCGCAACGCGCGTCCGCCCGAGGCCACATCGCCCGCCAGCACCAGATGCAACTTCATCTCGGGATGCCGTTGCCGCACGATGGCGAACGCGTCCACCAGCCGATCCAGGTTTTTGCGGGGGCGCATAGAGCCCACATGCAGCAG
The DNA here is from genome assembly GCA_015493675.1 of Anaerolineae bacterium. GTDB lineage: Bacteria > Chloroflexota > Anaerolineae > J102 > J102 > M2005. The sequence goes on along the minus strand of WGCR01000572.1, from coordinate 13,279 downwards.
ATAGCGGGCGTAGCCCGGAATGCCGAACTGGGCCGTGGTCAATGAGAGCTTGATCTTGTCGGTGACGGGCTTCAGATTGGGGTCGGGCGCAAGATAGACCACGCGGATGCGGTCGGGATCAGCCCCGTAGAGTTCGACGAGATCGTTTTTGGTGGCGTGGCTGTCGGCGATGATGCGGGTGGCGACCCGGGCGTGGCGACGAGTGCTCCAGCGCAGATAGCGCAGCTCCCGGCCCGAATGCGCTTCGGGATAATACTCGTAGCCCAGATCGTGCACGGTGACCACGGTGCGGGGCGGGCCCACGATGGGCAGCACGTGCGAGGGCACGAAGAGTGCGTCGGGGGGATGTTTGCGGGTGTGCGGGCCCAGTTTCGCGTGCGTCCATAGGCGCTTGCCGGGCAGGACGACGACCTCGGCGTTGTCGCGAAACAGGTCGATGGGCGGCCTGCGGGGGACATAGAGGCGGATGGTGTGGCCGCTGTTCAGGTTCAGCAGGGCGTTGATGAGCTCAAGGCTGTAACGTTCGGTGCCGGTGCGGCGGGCGACCAGGGCCCGCGAGGCGTCGATGCCAATAATCATGAGAAAAAATCATTTCCTTGGGAATAAAGATCGCCCCAATTATAGGCGAGACCGGGACGCTCACCTAATCCTGCCAGACTTGCCAGTGTCCTGAGCCTTTCTTATCAATTTCTTACCCTGAACGCTGTTTTTTCATTGAAAAAGAAGCCGTCATGCGCTAAAATAGTGATAGTCAAGAAAGTAAACGCACCATTCACGAAAGGAGCAAAAAATCATGTTTACAGAACGTTTGCAAAATGCAATCAATGATCAAATCAACGCCGAATACTATTCAGCTTATCTTTACCTCGCCATGTCCGCCCATTTCGAAAGCAAGGACCTGCCTGGCATGGCTGCCTGGATGCGTATGCAGTACGAAGAGGAGATCATCCACGCCCTGAAATTCTTCGATTATATGAACGATCGCGGCGCCCGCGTCGTTCTCAAAGCCATTGATGCACCGCCTGTCGAATTTGGCTCCCCGGTGGAAGTTTTCGAGGAGGTGTTGGCTCACGAGCAAAAAGTCACCAGCCTCATCCATAATCTCTATACCCTGGCGATGGAAGAGGGTGACTATCCCACCCAGAGCCTGTTGCAATGGTACATCGACGAGCAGGTGGAAGAGGAAAAGAACGCCAGCGACGTTTTGGCCCGGATGCGTATGGTGCAGGATTACCCGCCCGGCATCCTCATGCTGGATCAGGAACTGGGCGCCCGTCCTGCGCCCACGCCGCCCGCCCAGGCAGGTGCATAAATGCCCGGCATTCTCTTTGTCTGCCTGGGAAATACCTGCCGCTCTCCTTCGGCCCAGGCTGTTTTTGAAGACCTGCTGATCCCCCGCAACATCGCTGATATGGTGGTGGTGGATTCTGCGGGCACGACAGATTATCATGTGGGCGAACCGCCGTGCGAGACCATGCAGCAGGCGGCTCGACGTCGCGGCATCGAGATGAGCCATCTGCGCTCCCGGCAGGTGCAGCCCGATGATTTCGAGCGCTTCGATTTCATCTTCGCCATGGATCGGGCCAATCTGGATGATCTGCGATGGCTGGCTCCGCCTGAACATCACCACAAAATCAAGCTCTTTCTCGAATACGCCCCCGATCTGGGCCCCGATGTGCCAGATCCTTATTACGGCGGTCGCAATCAGGCCGAACAGGTGATGGACATCATCGAGGACGGGGCGCTGGCCCTGCTGGAGCACCTGCTGAAGACGGAAATTTGTCCATAAAGGGCGCTGACGGGAGGCGAAATCAATCTTCGCCTCCCGTTTTCTTTCCTACCACTCCAAAACAGCGCCCTGCGAGCCGCTGGTGACCATTTTGGCGTAGCGACGCAGATAGCGGGGCAGGTTCGGGCGCTCCAGCGGCCGCCAATCCGCCCGACGCCGTTCCAGCTCCTCATCCGAAACGTGTAGTTCCAGACGGCGGTTGGGGATATCCACCGTGATCATATCCCCCGGTTCGATGAGGGCGATGGGCCCGCCCGCTGCCGCCTCGGGGCTGATGTGCCCTACGCACGCGCCGCGGGTGCCGCCGCTAAACCGGCCATCGGTGATGAGGGCCACGCTGCTGCCCAGGCCCTGGCCCATGATCAGGCTGGTGGGCGAGAGCATCTCCTGCATGCCCGGACCGCCCTTGGGACCCTCATAGCGGATAACCACCACATCGCCCGGCTGCACCTCTCGGGCCATGATGCCGGCCAGGGCTTCATCCTGACTTTCGTAGATGCGGGCCGGGCCGGTGTGCGTCATCATCTCGGGCAGCACGCCCGCGGTCTTCACCACGCCGCCCTCGGGCGCCAGATTGCCGAAGAGCATGGCCAGACCGCCCTCCTGGCTGTACGCGTTCTCCAGGGGATGAATCACCCGATCGTCCTTGATCTCAGCCCCGGCCACATTATCGCCCAAGGTCTTGCCGGTGACGGTGAGGGCGTCTGTGTGCAGCAGGCCCGGTTTGCGGCTCAGCTCGTTGAGGATGGCGCTGATGCCGCCCGCCCGGTGCACATCCTCCATGTGGAAGGGGCTGGAGGGCGAGACTTTGCAGATGTTGGGGGTGCGGCGGCTGACCTCATCCACTCGGGCCACGTTATAATCGATGCCCGCCTCATTGGCGATGGCCAGGGTGTGCAACACGGTGTTGGTGCTGCCGCCCATGGCCACATCCAGCGTAAATGCGTTGTCGATGGCCTTCTCAGTGATGATGTCGCGAATTTTGATGTCGTTCTCCAGCAAGAACATGATCTGCCGGGCGGCATTGCGCGCCAACGCTTCGCGTTCGGGCGTGCAGGCCAGGGCGGTGCCATTGCCGGGCAGGGCGATGCCCAACGCCTCGGAGAGGCAGTTCATGCTGTTGGCCGTGAACATGCCCGAACAGGAGCCACATCCCGGACAACCGTGGTGCTCCAGCGCATTCAGCTCCTTCAGATCGATTTGCCCCTCAGAGTAAGCGCCCACGCCTTCGAACACGGAAATCAGGTCCACGACTTTGCCATCGGGCATGACGCCCGCGGCCATGGGCCCGCCCGAGATGAAGATGGTGGGGATGTTGCAGCGCAGCGCCCCCATGATCATGCCGGGCACGATTTTATCGCAATTGGGGATGCAGATCAGTGCGTCGAACTGATGGGCCTGCACCACGGTCTCCACGCTGTCGGCGATGAGCTCCCGACTGGGCAGGCTGTATTTCATGCCCTCGTGGCCCATGGCGATGCCATCATCCACGCCGATGGTGTTGAAAATGAAAGGCACGCCCCCCGCCTTGCGCACCTCCTCCTTGATCATGTGCCCGAATTCGTCCAGATGCACATGTCCGGGAATAATGTCGATATAGCTATTGGCGATGGCAATGAAGGGTTTGTCGAAATCTTCATCTTTGACGCCTGTAGCCCGCAGCAGACTGCGGTGGGGCGCCCGCTCGACGCCCTTTTTGATGATATCAGAGCGATAATGGCGAGGGTGTCCGTTGGATGATTCGGGAATGGTGGTCATGATGTCACTTGTGAGAATGAGAGATGATGAGGAAAAAAGACTGCCGGATAGTCTGGATGACCATCCGGCAGATTCAACGTTGAATCAAGTATGCTGCTGAGAGGAATTAAAACCAACTGTCGAAAAATTTCCGTTTCTCTTCTCCACCTCCCACAGCCGTTCCGGCCAGGGAGGGAGGCTGGGTTGGCGCTCTGCCCATGCCCCGGGAAAGGGTCTCATTGGCGCCCAGCGCCGAGAGATAAATCAGCAAGCCGTTGATGAAGGCCACGATCCATTTGACCCAGTCAGCGTCTTCGGCCAGAAAGGCCATGAGAAACGCCAGGGTCAGGGCGACGATCAGGGCAATGAGGCGCAGGGCGCGTGGTGGCAGGTCCGCCACCGTAGCGATGACATTGGGCACCAGCGCCGTGGCGATAACCGCCCCGGTGAAAGTGAACAGTGTCTGTGGTGTAAAAAGTGAACTGGGAAGATCCATGACGCCTCCTTGTTGGGGGAACGGGTGAGAGAATCAGGGACGATAGAGAATGAGGGGGATTTCCATTTCGTCACGACTGAGGCCGCCATGCAGGCCATTGTGTTTCAATTCGAATTTACATTTTTCATACCACCAGACGGATTCATCGCCCCGGGGCAGGATGACCAGATTGCCTACCCGGCTCATAAATGCCTCCGAAGGCTCGGCGGGCCCGAACAGGCCGGCGTCGATGAGCTGTTCGATGCGCAGCACATCGGCCCGGCCGCCCAGCATCTTGCGCAACAAGGTCTGCGCCCGGCCCACATACTCCTTCCGCACGTAGAGGAACATATCGCGGGGAGAGCCGCCCGGTGGCAGAATCCGCCCTTTCTTATTGGCCCGCAGATAGCAGCGCAGTTCCTGGAATTCGGGCTGCAAGTTGATGTAAAATGTCGAGCGGTAATCCACCCGCACCTGCCCATGATCGGCGCTGATGACGATGAGCGCGTCGTCGCGGCCGCGCAGGGGATGAAAGAGGAATTTATCCAGCAGCGTCAGGGTGGCGTCGGCCTCGGCCAGACTCTGATAGGAGAATGGCCCGTGGGCATGGGCCAGACTGTCGATGTGGGGTGTGTAGAAATAGAACAGGGCGGGACTATCCACCTGTTTTATCTTGCGATTCAGGGTCGCCAGGCCATCAGCAATGGTGCGGTAGCCGGTGGGCGTTGCGCCTGCGGACAATACTTCATTATAGGCGGTGGTGATGAATTCCCGGGGAACAAAGGTGTGGGTTCCGATGCCCGCAGCCTGTAAATCCATGAAGAATGTGTGGGTGGGCAGGATATCATGAACATCGACATACGCATCCCGCAGCGTGTCTCGCTGTTTTTCTCCGGCGTAGGAAAAGAGCAGGGGGATGATCACATCATCCACTGCCGGTTCGTAGTATTGCCATTCGTAGACGCCGTGCTGGCTCAATATCTGGCCGGTGTGGAAGGAGGTGACCTCCGCCGCGGTGGTGGAGGGGAATTGGGCGGTGATTTTATGCACCTGTCCCTTGTCTGTCAGACGGCCCACGATGCGGTTGCGTCGGTTAAGAAAATAGCTGTACACATTCCAGCCGAACGCATCCAGAAAGAGGAAGATGACTTTCTGGAACTGGCCGGGCTGATAGCCAAAGCGCCGGGATGACAGAGGCGTTTCCACCTCTGCGCCCAGCAATGATTGCAGCAGGCCGGGGATGTGGGCGAAGTTGCCGTTTTCGTAATCGGGCAGACGACGATTGGGATCGGTGGCGGTGAGGGTCATGAGGATGTGTTGAGACGTCGAAGGAGGACGGGGGCGGGATGGTGCGGAGAGAAATGATGGGGGAGACGGCGCCCACTGGTATTGTACCCGCGGCCATTCTCCCGAAGCAAGTTCCCCGATCACCGGACGCCAATCTTGAGGCAATAAAGCGGGATTGTTCTTGCAGCACCGGCGTCGGGTGATGAATGTTTCCGGTTACGAATGACGCCCCAAGGAACGGATCACTGGCCCCGCGCGCCAACGGCAATCAGCCGCGGGCCATCAGGCTCCCAGGAGAAAAAATCGTAGTCGCCATAAAAACGCAGGTCGACGAATCCGGCGCAGGCCAGCAGCAAAGCCAGCTCCCGCTGGAAGAGGATGCGCACCTGGAAGGAGGTCTCCCAGCGCCCGTCGTCGGTCTCATACACCCGACGCAGATAAAGCGCCTGGTCGGGCAGATCGGCCCAGGCCGCGGTGTGCTTGCGTACGGCGCGCCCCGATTCTGGCTCGATCAGCGTCTCCTCCAGCTCCATCTCCCCGGACAGGCCCGCCAGCGCTTCAAGCTGGGGATTCTCCACATCGATGACCAGGAGTCCGCCCGGGCGCAGCAACGCCCGCCAGCTTTCCAGCGCAGCAAGCTGCTCCTGTGTATCGACCAGATGCAGGAATGCGTTGTAACCGCAGATGGCCAGCATGAAAGCGTCCGGCTTCAGGCCCGGGGCCCGGTAATCGGCCTGCACCAGCCGGATGCGATCGCTCAGCCCCGCGCGCATGATGCGCGCTCGCCCGAGGGCCAGCATCTCCGCCGAGATGTCGACGCCGGTGACATGGTAACCAGCGCGGGCCAGGGGCAAGGCCAGCCGGGCAGAGCCTACGCCCAGGTCCAGCACCGGGCCGCCGATCTTGCGGGCAAAACCCAGGTAGAGCGGGATGTCGTCGGTCAGCCGCCCGTCATCCAGGTCATAGAAACGGGCGATGGGGGAGAAATCGGGCATGGGAATAGTATAGCGGTCAGGCGTCCTGTTCTCCTAACCTGGCGAAAACGCCTTATTCTTCGGGCGACTTTTGCGTCGTGACTGCCGCTGGCGGTCGGGCCCGATGAAAATCGGTCACTTGCTGAAACGCCCGGCCCAGGGCCAGGATCATGGCCTCGTCGTACAGCCGCCCGGTCAGGGTGATGGTGGTGGGCAGGCCATCTTCGCCCAGGCCCGTGGGCAGCGCCAGAGCCGGATGCCCGGTGAGATTGGTCAGCAGCAGGTTGTCGCCCGCCACCGACGGCCCGATGTACGCATCCACCTGCAAGAAAAGGTCGTGCATCGCCGCCATCAGCCGCGTGCGGATGCGGTTGGCCTGGATGTATGCCACCGCGGGGATGAAGCGGGCCATGCGGAAGAAGTTGGGCCAGGCGTCCGCCCCCTGCCGCACCAGCAAGTCGTCTTGATTGCTGCGGGTGAGCTCATCGAAAGCCGCGGCCGCCTCGACGAAGAGGATGAGCTTGAGTGAGTCGATGGGGAGGTCGGGCAGGGTGATGGGTACCAGTTCGACGCCCATCTCCCGAAAGACTTGCAACGCCCGGTCGTCGTTGGTTTTCTCCCGATATTCGCCCGCCATATCCTCGGCCAGATAGCCCAGCCGCACCTGGCTCAGGTCGATGTCGGGCGGCCAGGGGAAGGGTCTGTCTACGGTGGCGGGGTCGTGCGCGTCCGGGCCGTGGATGGCCGCGAAGACCAGGGCGCAATCCTCGGCCGAACGGCATAGCGGCCCGATCTTGTCCATGGTCCAGCTCAGCGCCATGGCCCCGTGGCGGCTGACGCGGCCAAAGGTGGGGCGCAGGCCCGTCACGCCGTTGCGGTTGCTGGGCGAGATGATGGAGCCGTAAGTCTCGGTGCCGATGCTGAAGCCCGTCAGGCCCGCGGCTGTGGCCGCGCCCGGGCCCGCAGAGGAGCCGCTGGACCCCACCTCCGTATTCCAGGGCGTGCGGGTCTGGCCCCCGAACCACACATCGCCCCAGGCCAGCGCGCCCATGCTCAGTTTGGCGATCAGCACCGCGCCGCCCGCGTCCAGGCGCTGCACCACCGTCGCATCCTGGTCGATGACCTGCTCCCGGTAGGGCGTCGCGCCCCAGGTGGTGGGATAGCCGCGCACGGCCAGCAGGTCTTTGGCTCCCCAGGGAATGCCGTGCAGCGGCCCGCGGTCCACGCCCGAGCGTAGCTCCTCATCCGCGCGGCGGGCCTGGGCCAGCGCCCGCTCCTCGGTCAGAGTGATGACGCAATGCAGGTGCGGATCGTAGCGCTTGAGCCGGTCGAGATACAGCTCGGTCAACGCCACTGATGTGATTTCGCCCCGCCGCAGCCCGCGGGCCAGGTCGCTCACGGGCCAGAAGGCCAGATCATCAGCGTTAGCGGGCGGGCTCAGAGGCGTCTCACGCAAAGGCGCAAAGTCGCCAGGTTCTTCTTTATCCTCTTTTCCCTTTGCGCCTTGGCGCCTTTGCGTGAGATCAATATCGAAGCGGATGGCGGGGAGAAGGTCGTTGGGCAGGGCGACCGCGCGCATGGCTTCGTAATCCTGGCGCAGCGCCTGCAATCCGGCCAGCATCAATTCCCGCTCGTCATCGGTCATCTCCAGGCCGATGAGCTTTTCTGCGTGTTGGATGTCCTCGGGCGTGATGTCGGGCATGATAAGTCAAGTGTGATGTCTATGGCAAGAATGAAGAAAAAGTGCTAAAATTCTCTTATGAAAACGATCTATCTTGATCTGTGTGCAATCCAGCGCCCACTGGATACGCCCAACCAGATTCGCATTGTATTGGAATCGGAGGCGGTTCTTGGCATTATTCAAATGTGCGATTCTGGTCTGATTGATCTTGTCTCATCAGACGCACTCGTTTATGAAGCGGAACGCAACCCGCTTCCTGTACGCAGAGAGCATGCTTTCGCAGTATTAGCCAAGGCTCGCGAATCCATTTCGATTCAAGAAAAAACAATCCAGCGTGCTCAGGTGTTTATCGATCGTGGACTAAAGCCTTTGGATGCGCTACATTTAGCCTTGGCGGAAGATGCAAAAGCTGACTATTTCTGTACCTGTGATGATCGGTTCTTGCGCAGGGCGAAAAAGATGACAGACGTTCAATTGCAAGTTATTTCTCCCATAGAATTGATTAGGGAGGTTGAAAATGATTCAAACTAATGCCAAACCGCTAATCGAAATCAATCAACAAGCGATCCAGGTGCTTTATCGCGAGCTTGGCGTTGTGGACGCTGTGCGTTTTTTGCGGCAGTTCACGACCGGATATGGCGATTATACCAAAGAGCGAGATGAGCTGTTTGCCGACAAAAATTTGGAAGAAATTTTGGCGGAGATGGCTCAACAAAAGAGTCTCTGACGTTCTCATTGGCAAGGCTTATTCGGTTGTTGTCGCTGTTTGTAATTCTTCCCGGATGACTTTGCGCAGGCGGGATTCCAGATCGCCTTCTGTTTCTCGCAGCATGTACTCCCTCAGCGCCTCGTTGATCAGCCGCTGATAGCTGCCGCCGCCTTGTAAATGAACCCTCTGCCGAAACCAGTCCAGCACATCGGTGTCGATGCGGATAGTAATGCGGGTTTTGTTTGGCGGAGAGGGGACAATTGGCCCGCGCTGCGCCTGGGAAAAATCGTAGTTCGGGCGCATTTCATGGAATGCGTTTTCGTCTTTCGTAGGTTTGTCGCTCATGTGTGTTGGCTCTGCGAGCTGAGATGAGGCGAAAGTTCTCGCCGCGGACTGTAAAAATAACTACGAGAATTCGACCCAGATAATCCATGCCCAATGCGATGTAACGCGTTTCATCGTATACATCAACGTCTTCGCGCAGAGCACATTGTCATCCTCCAGTACACCGACAGCATCTGCGAAGTCGATGCCATGCTTGTGGAGATTGATCAGGGCTTTTCGTGGATCCCACTCGTAGCTCATAACTCATTGTATGTACAAATGTCATATTTGTCAATCGCGGGAGATTTACTCGCGCTCTGTCTGGATGAGCTCACGCCCGCGGCGGAAGGCCCGCTCGTTCAGTTCCATGTACTTGGGCGGCACGCGCTGACGGATGACATCCAGCCACTGGTCGGGAGCGTGGCCCAATAGCGCCGAGAATGCGCCCAGCAGCACCACATTCGCAGCCTTGGCGTTGCCCAGCTCCTCGGCGATGGTCACGCCCGGAATCCAGTGCACGTGCGGGGTGACGCGGGCCAGTTTGGCCTGGATGGCGTCGTCGTCCGGGTAGTGGGCGTCGCCCGAGGTCACCGTCACCGGCGGAATGGCGTGGGGATCGACGATGAGCTGGCCGCCCGGGCGCAGGTAATGCAGCGCCCGCAGCGCCTCCAGCTTCTCGAAGGCCAGGAGGAAATCGACCTCGCCGGGCGGGATGATGGGCGAGAACACCTGTCGGCCCCAGCGCACCTGTGAGACCACGCTGCCACCGCGCTGTGACATGCCGTGCACTTCGGCCTTTTTTACATCGTAACCCAGAGCAACGCCGACTTCGGCCACGATGTTGCTGGCCAAAATCGTACCCTGGCCGCCCACGCCGGTGAGCAGGATGTTGAGGGGAGGGAGTGAGGTCGTTGGTTGGGAGGATGTTGCGTTTTTCATCGAAAACTCCTGGGGGGAGTCAGTGTTCAGTAATCAGTGAAGCAGTAATCAGTTCTTTTCTTTCTGCGAGAATCAGCTTTTTCTGCGTTATCTGCGTTCCATCTTTTCATGCTTCGAAATGCAGATGCACGACCTGGTCGCGGAAGGAGATGGCGTCGCGGGGGCAGACCCGGGCGCAGATCTCGCAGCCGGTGCACAGCAAGGGATCGATCTCGGCCAGCGGGCGATGGTATTTGGGATCGAGCTGGTCCGATTTGAGGATGGCCGGGCAGCCGATGCGGAAGCAGATGGTGCAGCCGTTGCAGGCGTTAGGATCGACTTCCAGCGCCACGTATTTCCTGCGCTCCTGGGGCAGCAGGGCGCAGGCGTGTTTGGCGATGAGCACCGCGGGCCCGTCCTGCTTCAGCCATTGCTTCAGCGTCTTTTCGATGGCCTCCACCTCGTAGGCGTCGATGGTGACCACCTGATCGATGCCCAGCGCCCGCACCAGGGGCTCGATCTCGATTTCGGTCGTCTCCTGGCCTTGCAGGGTCTTGCCCGTGCCCGGATTGGCCTGATGCCCGGTCATGGCCGTGGTGCGGTTATCCAGGATGATTGTGATGACGTTGCTGCGGTTGTAGGCCACGTTGAGCAGCGCCGGGATGCCGGTGTGGAAGAATGTCGAATCGCCGATGACCGCCACGTGACGCTCCTTGTCGCCCGCCACGGCCGCGCCGTGGGCCACGCCGATGCTCGCGCCCATGCAGCCGGTGGTGTGGATGGCGCTCAGGGGCGGGACCACGCCCAGGGTGTAGCAGCCGATGTCGCCGTTGACCGGGACTTTGAGCTTGTGCAGGATGTAGAACACCCCGCGATGTGGGCAGCCAGGGCAGAGCACCGGCGGTCGGGCGGGCAGGTCGAGATCGCCATTGCCGCGGATCTTCTGGCCCGCGGGCAGGGGCTGGGGGGATGCCGCGGTCGCGCTGGCTCCGGCCTCTTCTGCATCCCCCGCATCCGGCAGCAGCCCCGCCGCCTGGGCGCTTTGGCGCACGATGGCGGGGTTCAGCTCGCCGGTGATGGGAAAGATAGACTTGGTGTGGGGATACGCCACCTGCTCGGGCCAGAGAGTCACGCCCATCAGCCGCACCTGATCCTCGATGAAGGGATCCAGCTCCTCCAGCACGATGAGCCGATCCACCCGGCCTGCGAAATCCCGGATGAGCTTTTGCGGCAGGGGGTAGGTCATCCCCAGCTTGAGGATGGACGCGTCGGGGAAGATCTCCCGGGCGTACTGATACGCCACCCCGCCGGTGATGATCCCCAGCGCCCGATCCCGCATCTCCACGCGATTGAAAGCGAAGCTTTCTGCGAACGCGGCCAGATCCTCCAGTCGGTGCTCGATGATGGGATGGCGCTTGCGCGCGTTGGCCGGAACCATCACATATTTGGCGGGATTGCGCGGATATTTGTCGATGAGGGGCGGATGCTCCTGACGGCGGGCGTCCACCTCCACGGGCGTGCTGGTGTGACAGATGCGGGTGGTCATGCGCAGCATCACCGGCGTATCGAACTGCTCGCTCAGGTCGAACGCAGCGATGGTCAGGTCTTTGGCGTCCTGGCTGTCTGCGGGCTCCAGGCAGGGGATGCGCGCGAATTTGGCAAACTGGCGGTTGTCCTGCTCATTCTGCGAGGAGTGCATCGAAGGATCATCCGCAGAAACGATGACCAGGCCCGCCTCCGTCCCGGTCATGGCCGCGTACATAAACGCATCTGCAGCCACGTTCACCCCTACGTGCTTCATCGTCGCCAGCGCCCGCCGCCCCGCATACGCCGCACCGATAGCCACATCCAGCGCCACCTTCTCATTGGGCGCCCACTCCGCATACACGTGCGGAAAGCGGGCGAACGTCTCCAATATCTCGGTGCTGGGAGTGCCCGGATAGCCTGCGGCCACGCTGACGCCGGCCTCCCATGCGCCATGGGCAACCGCTTCGTTGCCCGAAAGCAATCGTTTCATGGTTCCTTCTCCATCGAGGGAATGATTTTCGATTACCGCTCAATCATAGTACACTCACTCTAACGCGTCAAAATATCGACAATGGGAAGGGGGCATCGCACTTGCCCGAGGCCGTTGCGTGGCTTTGGGTAGCGTCTCGGTTGACGTTGCCGAAACGTCCGCCAAAAGTGCGTTGAACCTTGCGCCACCAGCTTCAGACACCCGCCATCTGCTACTCTTATGTCCCTATCTCTTTTTCAACCAGGCCAGCGCATCAACGTCGTGGGCGTGACCGGCTCGGGCAAGACTACCCTGGCCCGACGCCTGTCCGACCGTCTGGACATTCCCCACGTCGAGCTGGACGCTCTGTTCTGGGGGCCCGGCTGGACCGAAACGCCGGACGATGTTTTTCGCGAGCGCGTCCGACAGGCGCTGGCGGGCGAGCGTTGGGTGGTGGATGGGAATTACAGCCGCATTCGGGACATCATCTGGCCCCGGGCCGACACCATCATCTGGCTGGATTATTCCTGGCTCCACTGAAAAAAGGTTATTTCACCACGGAGACACGGAGAACACGGAGAAAATAGTAGCAGTTCACAGAGAAATTCCTCTCCAAACCTCTCCTTTTTATTCCTCCGTGCACTCTGTGCCTCCGTGTTGAAGGTTTTTTCAGTATAGCCATTCCTTTCCCCGAGTCTTCGCCCGACTTTTCCGACGCTCCCTGGGGCGCGTTTTCAGCCAGGAGGCGCTCTGGCATGGCAATCGCGAGGGCTGGCGGAATTTTGCCAGCCGCGATTCCATTTTCCTGTGGCAGATCAAAACCTATCGCAGCAAACGTCAGCGCTATCTCACCCTCATGCGGCGTCCCGAATACGCTCATCTCACCTTCATCCATCTCACATCGCCTGAGCAGACCGAGGTCTGGTTGTCCTCCTGAGCGGCATAGCAGCAGGTCATTCACTGTATGGGAGGACAAAAAATACGCATCAGGTCTCGGCCCGATGCGCATTTTCGTCAATCCTGCCGGGGAGGAGGTTGTTTGCTGGTGGGAGGCGGCTGGGCTGTAAGCTGCCGCAACAGCGCCAGCAGTTCGCGCTCGTCTTTGAACGCCCGCGGCTCCGGTTCATCCAGGGTTTGCAGCGTGCCGCGCAGCGAGGGCGCGTGGTTGTTATGAAGCAGGCGCAGGATGACGGTGGTCAAGGTTCGCATGGTTGCGGCCCGTCAGGGTTGATGATGGGGAGGTAGGCCATCCGGCAGGTGCGACGCCCTCACCCGGAGCGCGCCGCACCTGCTGACCGAAGTTACTGCGCCCGAATCATGGGCAAATAGAGGGTGGCGGGCGTGGGGCTGGGAGTTGGCGTCGGGATGGGGGATGGCGTTGGCGTGGGC
>WGCR01000571.1 GCA_015493675.1 Anaerolineae bacterium | reverse complement strand
GTGGGAAAGGGAAGAGAAGATGTGAGAGCTAGTAAGTTGAGTGGGAGTGAAAGAGACTGTTGGGAAATCGGGAGAGGGGGCGGGGAGAGGGAACGTCTCCCCGCTACCATGCGCAGAGAGGAGGCGGTCAATGATACGGGAGACATTGGTTGAAGTGCACTTCGGCCGGAGTGCAGTAGTCCAAGCTCTGATGAAAACGTTCGTGGTTATAGAAATAGAAGTAAGAAGTCAGACCAGCAAGCAACTCAGGGACTGTTTCATAGCGATACAGGTAAATATGTTCATATTTGACCGTGCGCCACAGACGCTCAATGAAGATGTTGTCGAAAGCTCGCCTGCGGCCGTCCATGCTGATGCGAATGCCTGCCTCTTGCAAGCGCATGGTGAAATCTAGCGAGGTGAATTGGGAGCCCTGATCGCTGTTAAATATCTCTGGCTGGCCTTGCCGCAAGGCGGCGGTCAACGCCTCCATGCAAAAGGACCGTTCCATTGTATTGGAGAGCTTCCAGGACAGCACATAACGGCTGTGCCAATCCATGATCGCTATCAGATACATGAAGCCATGCGCCATGGGGATATAGGTGATATCGGTGCTCCATACCTGATTGGGGCGCTCTATGACGTAATCTTTCAGCAAGTAGTGGTATATCTTGTGATGGGGATGCTTCTTACTGGTCTTGGGCTTGGGATAAATCGCTTCTATCCCCATGAGCCGCATCAACCGTCTAACCCGTTTCTGGTTGACTTCATAGCCTTGACGCTGCAGCCAGACTGTCATCCTGCGTCGTCCAAAAAAGGGTGTTTTCATGTATTGCTCGTCGATCAGCCGCATCAAAGTCAGGTTCAGTTCGCTCTCGGTTGCTGGCTGGTAATACCAGCTTGAACGCGTCAATCCTATCAGGGCGCATTGCTTACGTATGCTGAGCCGCTGATGCTCTGGCTCTATCAACCTCCGCTTGCTTTCAACTGAAAACGGCAGCTTTTTTTTTCAGCCAGGCCAGCTCCATCTGCAGCCTGCCGATCTGCTCGTATAGGGCTTCCTCCTTCTGTTGCTGCTCTTTCTCAGCTCGATGTTTCTCTCTGCTGAATACCTGGGAGCCGTCCTCTTGCAACTGCTTCTTCCAGGCTCGCACCTGGTTAGGATGCACCTGTTTCTCCTGTGCAATTTGAGCTATTGGCTTCATATCCTTTATTGCTTCCAATGCAACACGGAATTTGAATTCTGAACTGTAGCTGCGTCGTTTTTTCGTCATGAGTCTGTACCTCCTGAATGTATTCTACACTCCATTTTGCACTTTAGCTAGTGGTACAGTTTTCGGGGACCATTATAGACAGAATGAAATTTTCGCTCTAATGAAATTCTAACAGAAAGGGGCTTGACATTTTTAACGCGATGCGTCATAATGGGGTCGTAACGCATCGCGTCACATCTTTCGAGACGAATCATGCTTCTCCGACGCATAAAACGAAATTATCATAAAATAACAATACACCATTCGAATATCCCCACGGGATAGGAGGAAAACCTACTATGATTCCCAGCACGATCAAAGATAGCACCCTGAAAGTCAAGGACAACACCCAGAAAGTGATTAACAAGGTCGAGGAAACCACCCAGCCTGTCGTCAGCCCCTTCTTCAAAGCCGCCCATAGTTTGCTGCTCGCCAGCGTCGGCGTTGTGGCAATGAGCAAAGAAGAGATCGAAACGGTCGTGAACCGTCTGGTCGAGAAAGGCGAGATCACCGAGAAAGATGGTCGCAAACTGGTCGAGGATCTGCTTAACCGTACGAAAGAAGTCAGCTCCACCAGCATGAAAAAGACCACTGAGCATGTCACCAAGACCACCAGCAAGACCGAGGACATCCTCACCAAGCGCATCGAAGCCGTCCTCAACACCATGAACATCCCCAGCAAGCAGGACATTGATAAACTGACTCGCAAGATCGACGCTCTCTCCCGCAAGGTCAGCGCTCTGGATAAGAAACTCACTCCGGAAGTCAAGAAGCCTGCCGCCAAGAAAGCCGCTTAAGCTTTTCAACTGGTCAGCAAGACACTGCATGAACACCTCGGTTATTTTGCCGGGGTGTTTGTTTTTGGGGCGATGTTTGGCATTCGCGGAGACAATGGGTATCATAATTAGGCATTATCGGAAATAACTTACGGCGAGGCTCAATTATGCACGGATCGATGATTAATGAGTGATGATTAAAGTGAAAACCACGCTGATTTAGCCTTTAATCATTGTTCATTAATCATCGAGTTTTGTCGGCAGCAGCATGATGCCAGACATGAGAAAGAACTTTCTTATTTCTGATAAAGTCTATTGAATCCTGTACATCCTGCGCTCTGCGCTTCTTTATTTCCCAAAGGCGGTTTTATGTTCCTAGGCATTGGTTATCTCCCCACCAGAACCGGCCCGCGGTTCTGGCGACGTTTCGACGCCGGTGAGATCCGTGAAGATTTTTCTCATATTGCCGCATTGGGCCTGGAGGCGGTGCGCGTTCCCCTTTTCTGGCATGATTTCCAACCGGGCGTCGATCGCATCGATCCCCGTATGTTGGATCGCTTCGGCGAATTTCTGGATATCGCCGGAGATCATCATCTGAAAGTCATGGCCGGATTATGGGCAGGCTTTTGGGATGGTGCGCTGTGGTGGCCCGACTGGGGCGTCAATCCAGCGCCATTGCCGCCACATTGGCCATTGCTGGTCAATGACAAATGGATTCGCTGGGGGCGGCTCCGTCATCCTTTCACAGCGGAACGGATGCTTCAGGCCCGGGAGCTGCTCGTCAGGGAACTGGTCGCCTATTTTGCCGATCATCCCGCCCTGATAGGGTGGGAGCCTTTGCCCGGCTTCGGACGCCTTTCCGCTGCCAGCGATAAGGATGCCACCAGACGTTGGCTGGATGAGGTTATCGCCATGCTGGATCGGGCGTCCCCGACCCTGCATAGCAACTTTTTGCTGGCCTTCGATGCTTTAGAAAATTCGGATGCCATTGCGCCCAAGACCATCATCGAGGCGGGAGGACGCCCGGGCCTGAGCATGGCCACTTTTGCCAGCGATCGCCGCCACCTTCCTCTCAGCATCCGCTGGCTAAGCTTCGCTTTGGAGTTGGCGAATGCTCTGGCGGGGCAACCCATTTCTCTCTATCTGGCCGGATTGCCCACCACTGCGCCCGGAGAGCGTTCTGTGGCCCGGGATGGCGTTTTTTACGCCAGCGAGGAAGATGCCGCCGAGCATCTGGCTCAGATCGTCGCTCTGGCCCGCCAGGCCCATCTGCCCGCCCTGTGGTTGTGGCGGTGGGCGGACATCCCCGAAGAACAATGGCAGGAGCCTCCTTATGATCGCCCCGGCTGGCGGCGTTACACAGGCCTGCTGCGGGCCAATGGCAACGAGAAAAAGCTGGTGCACGCCCTGAAATCCCAGGACTCTGTGCCGGAATTCTCTCGTCTGGAAGTGGATTTGGACGCCTATCACGCCAATCCTTATCAATATCTCAATGCCTTGTGGCAGGAGTTCAGTTAGTAGACGGGCGAAAAGACAGATTTAGCCCAAGCTTTTATGGCTCTCTGAGAAATTATGGGGTAAGTCCCCACATTCCGACTGTTTTCGCCTGGAGGGCATTGCCTTTTGCGGCTATCCCCCACAATAGCTCAGAGCGTCTGGGGGATACCCCACAAAAGCTCAGAGAACCGCTTTTATCTCTCATCTCAACTTTTTATTATGACGAAAGGCATTATTGC
>WGCR01000570.1 GCA_015493675.1 Anaerolineae bacterium | reverse complement strand
TCCTGGGCGTCATCGCCACATTGGCGGCTATCGCCCTGGTGGCTCGCGGCTGGACGCAGGAACAGGTCGTCGCGTATCGGGATGAAGGCCCGGACAGCGGGTTGGTGCGACACACCACAGCCACCTGGAAGAACCTGAATCCTGACAACTTCGAGACCCAGGCCCTGCAATTCTATCTGAACATGAACCACGACGCCATCTATCGGCCCGTGGACGCCAATGGCAAGCCCGTGGCGTTTCGCGTCGAGCTGGGCGAGACCGGGCGCAGCATCTCCGAGCGGTTGCAGGATATGGGCTTGATTCGCGATGCCAGCCTCTTCCGTCTCTACCTCCGTCTCAACAATCTGGAGCAGAAGCTGGAAGCGGGGGATTTCGAACTATCGCCCGCCATGAACGTTCCCCAGATCGCCGAAGCCCTGCAACAGGCCCGCCGCGATGACATTCTGGTGCGCATCCCCGAAGGCAAACGGGCCGAAGAGATCGCCCAGGTGCTGGATGATGCGGGACTGGTCGATGCGGCCGATTTCCTGGCTGCGGTGCGCACTGGCGACACCGCCCTGCTGGGCCTGCCCGATTATCCCTTGATGCAGGATAAACCGCCCGGCTCTTCCTTCGAGGGTTATCTTTTCCCCGACACCTACCGGTTCCCGGTCAACGCCCGTCCCGCCGACATTCTAGGCCAGATATTTGATAATCTGGAGAGCAAGATCGATCAGAAAGACCGGGATGCAGTGGCTGCCAGCGGGCGCACGTTTTATCAAACGCTCATCCTCGCCTCTATCGTGGAGCGCGAAGCTGCTCGCGATGACGAACGCCCCCTCATCGCCTCCACCTATCTCAACCGTCTGGGGCCGACTTGCGAGAACGAAGTCTTTGGCTACCTTTCCGCCGATCCCACCGTCCAATACGCCATGGGATATGACCCCGAGCAGGACACCTGGTGGCCCACGGCGCCCTCAGTGGAAGATTATCTCAAAGTCAATTCCCCATACAACACCTATCTTTATCCGGGCTTCCCGCCAGGGCCTATCGATAGTCCCAGCCTCGCCTCCATCAAGGCCGCCATCTATCCGGCGCAGACCAGCTACTGCTACTTCGTAGCCACGGGCGATGGCGGGCACGTCTTCTCCGAGACCGGCGCCGAGCATGAGCTCAATGTTCAGAGTAATCAATAATGGCTCGACAGGAATTCAGGGGATCTTCCGACCTCCGGGAGGTGGACGAGTAACTTTGGGCTTGGCCGGGCGGCTTTTGTCCACCTCCCGGAGGTCACAAAAAGCAGTCTCCCCCCTGAAATCAAAAAGAGCCTCAATCATTGCGAGTGAAACGTGATGCGTGAGCGAGTCGGACGCAATGGACCCTGGCGGCGCGGCGGCGCGCTACTGGCCATCTTGCTGATATGGGGCCTGCTGCTGGCCGGATGTCAGAACGTTCGCTCGCCCCAGGTCGTCAAAATCGGACTCATCGCTCCCTTCGAGGGGCCTTCGCGTCCGTTGGGCTACGACGTCCTCAATGCGGTCAAGTTGCGCATCAATCAGTGGAACGAAAGCGACGCTCAGCCCAAAATTGAACTGGTGGCGCTGAACGATGACAGTGATCCGGCTCTGGCTGCGCTTTTACCCGCCCAGTTGGCCCAGGACCCCGACATCCGCTTGATTCTGGGGCCGCCGCAGGGGCGCACGGCCGCGGCCGCACAGGCGCCTCTGGCCCGGACCGGCATCCCCACCATCCTTCTGGCTCCTGTCAAAGGCGCTGTCAGCGTTACTATTCTGCCCTACGCCGGGATCGAGCAGGACTATCGTCGGGCCTTGCAACTGCCAGCGGGAGAAGTCCCCGCCGCCTGGGAGCCGCCCGTCACACAACCGGTCTTGTGGCTGGGCGATCCTCTCACCCTGGCGGAAGTGTACGCCACACAGCCCGAGATGATCGTCGCGGCCGGGCCTGTGGCCGAGGAAGAAGCTGTGCAGAGCTGGGTTCCGGGCTTGAGCCAGCATCTTCCCTGGGCCGCCCCTGTTCCCGGGCGTCTGCCCCAGGATTTTCCCACCGCCTATCAGGCTCTGACGGGGAAAGCGCCCAGCCATGCTGCATCTCTGGCCTATGCCGCCACAGATTTAGCCCTGAACCTCATGGCGTCCTCTCCCGATTATCGTCCCGACGCTTCCCACCTTCATAGCGCTCCCCTGCCACCTGTCACCATCATTCATCAGTAATCATCCCCTATGATAGCCTTTCCTCGTTTCCTCATGATCTCCCCCGAATACAACCTGCAACGCGTGGGCGGATTGGGCGCCCATGTGCAGGGGCTGGCGCCCCGGCTCAGCGAACGCGTGCTGCTGGATCTGATGGTGCCCCGGTATCATGGCCTGGGCGACCTGTGCGAGCCCCTGGGCGCTTATGGCACGGTGTACCGCGGCGATGCCACCCAGCCCGCAGCGGGCAATGACTTTGATTTGCAGGTTTGGCGCATGAACGATCAGCTCAACGCCATGATCACCCGGCATATCAACAGCGGGCGGCGATTTTCACTGATGCACGCTCATGATTGGCTCAGCGGCTATGTCGCCAACGATTTGCATCAGCGCTACCATATTCCCCTGGTCGTCACCATTCACGCCACCGAGATAGGGCGGCGGCGAGGGCATCTTCACGGCCATCCGCTGAGCGAACGCATTCATCTGGCGGAGCAGTATCTGGCGCGAGAGGCGGAGGTGATCATCGCTTGCAGTGAGTTTATGCGTCAGGAGATCATCCATTCGTTGAACGCTGCGCCGGAAAAAATTCACGTCATCCCCAACGGCGTCGAATATAAGCATCTCATCGAATTGCGCCAGAAATATGCAACATTCCCTCATATCCGTCGCCGCTGGGCCCAGCCCGATCAGCAATTGATTTTCTTTGTGGGGCGTTTGGAATGGGAGAAAGGGCCTGACTTGCTGGTGCAGGCCATGCCTCGGATATTGGCTGATTTTCCCAACGCCCGTTTGGTGCTGGCAGGCAAGGGCTCCTACACCGATCAGTTGATTGACATGATTCAGGAGGCGGGCCTGGAGGAGACCATCCAGTTGGCTGGGTTCATCAGCGACGAGACCCGAAACGAGCTGTATGCCGTGTCCGACATCGCGGTTTTCCCCAGCCGTTACGAGCCCTTCGGCATTGTGGCGCTGGAAGCCATGGCCGCAGGGGCGCCGGTGGTCGTTAGCAATGTTGGCGGCCTTAGTGAGGTCGTGGATCATGGCGTCACGGGGCTGCGGGCCGACACCACGCCTGACGCCATTGC
This sequence comes from Anaerolineae bacterium, assembly GCA_015493675.1. GTDB lineage: Bacteria > Chloroflexota > Anaerolineae > J102 > J102 > M2005. The sequence continues at coordinate 8,584 of WGCR01000570.1, read as the reverse complement.
CGACGCCATCCTCGACATCCTGCGACATCCGCAACTGGCGGCCGAACGGGCGCGGCGGGCGCAGAATGTGGTGCGCACCCAATATAGCTGGGAATCCATTGCCGATCGCGTGCTGGAGATTTATCGCGATCTGCTGGGGGCTGCTCTGTGACGCCCGCTGACCTGGCCCGCTATATTGCCGAAAACACTGTTGACGCCCGCCTCATCACCGACATCGGCGACACCCCCACGGCGCCTGCGGCCGCCGAAGCCCTGGGCGTCGGGGTGGATGAGATTCTCAAGACCTTGCTGTTTTATGTGCGGGGCGAGCCGGTGGTGGTGATCAGCCATGGCGTCGAGCCTGTGCCCGCGCGGGCCCTGGCCGATCATTTCGGCGTGGGCAAACGCCAGATCAAACTGGCCCGCCCGCAGCAGGTGCTGGCCGAGACCGGCTATCCCGTGGGCGGCGTGCCTCCCATCGGCCATCGCAGCTTGCATCCGGTGCTGATGGCCCAATCGATTCTCGATTATCAGGTGGTGTTTGGCGGGGGCGGCGATGACAAGACGATCCTTCGCATCCCCGTGGCAGAGCTGCTGCGATTGCTTGCTCCGACGCTGCTTCCCCTGAAATAATCGCCTTTGGTTAAAGATGTCGAGATGTTGTCGAGATGCACTTCGGCAAGCGTACAATAATAGCCCAGGCTCTGATGGAAGCGTTCGCGGTTATGGAAATGACAGTAAGCTGTCAAGCCTGCGTGCGAAGTCAAAAGGGAATGTTGCTGAAGTAGAATGAACGCGGAGGGCTTGACAAATCTGAAAATGCCATTATAATAGCTCGTGACACCATCTTACATGGTTGCCCTCCACGCAACACTCCTCCTCATGATGTTTGCCTTCACCAAGTCCGCCAAGCGCAACAAGAAGCCCTTCCTAAACCTGGGAAGCGCTCTGTGCACGCGGTAGAAGGCAAATAAACCACCCACCTCCCGCTCTGCGCTTAGCCCGACCAGGCTCCTCCTCCTGGCCGGGCTTTTTTGTTGGGAGAGATTCGTTGAAATTCATGGAGATTCATAGAGATTGACAGCCGAATCTCGATCAATCTTCCAATCTCAACCAATCTCTCAATCTCCAATTCCTCTCTCTCATTCTCCTCATGCTACACTCGACGTTATCCCTGCTCAAGCGCAACAAGAAGCCTTACCATATCCTGCCGGACTGTCCGGGCCAGGCTTCTTGAGCGCACCCAATTTTCAGTGTCCAAAGCCTCCCTCGCCAGTCCGGCGGGCGGGGGTTTTTTATTGGAGATTGGTAAAGATTCAATCGAGATTCATTGAGATTGAAAGTCAAATCTCTGTCGAATCTCCACAAATCCCCACCAATCTCAACGAATCTCTCAACTTTCCAACCTCTCATTCACAAAGGAGTTCCTACAATGACCACCTACACCACCACCTGCCCCGAATGCGGCGCTGAGCTGACCCTGGAAGACCCTATCGAAGGCGAAATCGTGACCTGCGCCGAATGCGGCGTCGAACTGGAAGTGCTCTCTCTGGAGCCGCTGGAGCTGGACCTGGCGCCCGAGGAAGAGGAGGACTGGGGAGAATGACACGCGTCGCCCTGCTGGTCTCCCGCATTCGCGTGGAGGAGAAATTGCTGCTGCGGGCGCTGGAAGAGACGGGCGCTGAGGTGCAGCTCGTTCGGGATGGCGATTTGGTTTTCGGCCCGGACGAAGCCCGCCTCCCCGCCCGGGCCGATATCCTGGTGGAACGCAGCGTGAGCACGGCACGGGGATTGTACGCGCTGCGCCTGTTCGAGCAGGCGGGCCTGCCCACGGTCAATCGCTACGCCACCGCGTCGGTCTGCGCCGACAAAATCCTCACCACCTCAGCCCTGCAAGAGGCGGGCGTGGCCCAGCCCCGCACTCGCGTCGCCTTCGACCGGGCGTCCGCGCTGGCAGCGATGGAAGAGCTGGGCTATCCGGTGGTGATGAAGCCGGTGGTGGGCTCCTGGGGCCGCCTGCTGGCCCGCATCAACGATCGCGACGCGGCAGAAGCGGTGCTGGAGCATCGCCAGGTGCTGGGCGGCTACCAGCATCACATCTACTACATCCAGGAGCTGGTGCAGAAACCGGGCCGGGACATCCGGGCCTTTGTGGTGGGTGATGAGACCATCGCCGCCATCTACCGCACCAGCGCCCATTGGATCACCAACACGGCCCGCGGGGGGCGCGCCAGCAATTGCCCCGTCACGCCCGAGCTCAACGACATCTGCCTGAACGCAGCCCGAGCCGTGGGCGGCGGCGTCCTCGCCATCGATCTGTTCGAAGACCCTGATCGCGGCCTGCTGGTGAACGAGATCAACCACACCATGGAGTTCCGCAACAGCATCGACACGACCGGGGTGAATATTCCGGCTGTCGTCGCTCGTTATGTCGTTGCCCAGGCTGAATTGGCTACAAATTCGCAGAAATTTGGTTGAGATTGGGTAGAGATTCGTGGAGATTCTCCACAAAATCTCAATCAATCTCGGTAAATCTCCCAATCTCAATCAATCTGCCACTCCCTCCCCACCATCTTCTTATGCTCACCACACCTCCCATCACCGTTTCCATCATCGGCGGCTCCGGCTACACCGGCGGCGAGCTGCTGCGCCTGCTGCTGAATCATCCTGGCGTGGATGTACAGCAGGTGACGTCCCGCCGCTACGCCGGCAAGTTCGTGCACAGCGTGCATCCCAACCTGCGGCCCGTGTTCGGGCGCAATCCCATCAAATTCACCACCGTGGATGCGCTGAAACCGGTCGATTTGCTCATCCTGGCCCTGCCCCACGGTCAGGCCCAGGCCCGCATCGACGACTTCGCCGGCCTGGCCCCCCGCATCATCGATCTTTCCGCGGATTTCCGCTTGCGGAACCCGGCCATCTACGAAGCCCGTTACGGGCATCCCCACCAGGCGCCCGCGTGGCTCGAGCGATTCGTCTACGGCCTGCCCGAGATCAACCGGGACGCCATTCGCGAAGCGAATTACGTCAGCGGCGTGGGCTGCAACGCCACCGCCAGCATTCTGGCTCTGAAGCCGCTGGTGGATGCGGGCCTGCTGCTGGATCGCCCCATCGTCGTGGACCTGAAGGTGGGCTCCTCCGAGGGCGGAGCGTCGGCTAATCCCGGCTCCCACCACCCCGAACGCAGCCACGTAGTGCGCTCTTTTGCGCCCGTGGGCCATCGCCACGAAGCCGAGGTGCATCAGGCTTTCGGGCGGGAGGACGTGCATCTCTCCATCACTTCGGTGGAGCTGGTGCGGGGCGCGCTGGCCACGGCCCACGCCTGGGTGCAGACGGGCCTCAACGACCGCGACCTGTGGCGGGCGTATCGGGCAGCGTACAGCGATGAGCCTTTCGTGCGGATCGTGCACGAGCGCTCGGGCATTTACCGTCACCCGGAGCCCAAACTGCTGTGGGGAACGAACCTGGCCGACGTGGGCTGGCAGTTGCAATCCGAGACTGGGCGTCTGGTGGCCCTGGCCGCCATCGATAACCTGGGCAAGGGCGCAGCCGGAACCGCGGTGCAGTGTATGAATTTGATGCTTGGTTTCGAAGAAACCGCCGGGTTGACATTCAGCGGGTTGCATCCTGTTTGAGGTTAGGAGATTGGGAGATTCGTAGAGATTCATCGAGATTCTCTGTCGCTCAATCTCCACGAATCTCTGCGAACCGCTACCAATCTCTACTGAATCTCCATCGATCTCCGCCAATAATCCCCTTCAATCTCCATGAATCTCAACGAATCTCTATGAATCTCCATCAATCTCAACAAACCATCGTCATCAAACTCGGCGGCGGCGAGGGCGTGAATATGGTCCCGTTGCTGGAAGAACTGCCCAGCCTCCTGGCCCGGGATTTTCGCGTCGTGCTGGTGCACGGCGCATCGGCCGCAGCCAACGCTCTGGCCGACCAGGCGGGCCTGGACCGTCGCCAGATTCAATCGCCCAGCGGCCACCTCAGCCGCTACACCTATCCCGAAATGCTGGAGATCTTCGTGGCCGCGGCTGCGGGCCAGGTGAACAAAAGCCTGGCGGCCGACCTGCAGACCCGGAATGTGAATGCCGTGGGGATTTCGGGCGTGGATGGGCGGCTGCTGGTGGCCGAGCGCAAACGGGCCATCCGGGCGGTGGAAAACGGCCGCCAGCGCGTGATCCGCGACGATTACTCGGGCAAGATTCGCCAGGCCAACGTCCAGGTTCTGCGCGTCTTGCTGGACGCTGGCTTTACGCCCGTGGTGGCCCCGCTGGCCCTGGGCACGCGGGGCGAGCGTCTGAATGTGGATGGTGATCGGGCGGCCGCGACCATCGCCGCAGCTCTGGGCGCAGATGCGCTGATCATCCTCTCCAACGTACCGGGCCTGCTGGCCGATTTCCCCGACGCAAACTCCCTCATCCGCAGCGTCACGCCCCAAACGCTGGATGTGGCCCGAACCGCGGCTCAGGGCCGGATGAAACGCAAAGTTCTGGCCGCAGAAGAAGCCCTGACGGGCGGCGTGCCCCGCGCTATCCTGGCTGATTCACGGCGAACCAACCCAGTTTCAGCAGCGTTATCTGGCGCAGGCACAGTGTTCAGTAAACAGTAAGCAGTTATCAGTGATCAGTGGAAGGCCGCAGTTGCGGACTGGTTACTGCTTACTGATAACTGATTACTTCATTCACATCTTCCGGAGTGATTTATGCAGACTTTAACCGCAGCAGTGCATGTCCAGACAGTCGAATCCGCGCACACCTCTGGCGTGTACCCCAAGCGTGATCTGACCATCGTGCGCGGGCAGGGCGCTTATCTCTGGGATGACCAGGGACGGCGCTACATCGATTGCGCGGGCGGCCAGGGCGCAGCCAATCTGGGCCACAGCCATCCCGCCATCGCTGAGGCCATCAGCCAGCAGGCGCGAACCCTCATCTCCTGCCCCGAGATCTTCTACAACGACGTGCGGGCGGCGTATCTGGCCGAGCTCACCGCGGCCGCGCCGGGCGAGTTGAACCGGGTGTTCCTCAGCAACTCGGGCGCTGAGGCCATCGAGGCGGCTCTCAAGTTCGCCCGCATCAGCACGGGACGCAGGGAGATCGTGGCCGCAATGCGCGGGTTCCACGGCCGCACCATGGGCGCGCTCTCCGCCACCTGGAACAAGAAATACCGCGGCCCCTTCATGCCCCTGGTGCCCGACTTCACCCACATCCCCTACAACAACATCGCGGCGCTGGAGGCCGCAGTTAGCGACGCCACTGCCGCGGTGCTGTTGGAACCCGTGCAGGGCGAGGGCGGCGTGCGGCCTGCAGACCCCGCGTTTCTGCAATCGGCCCGCGACCTGTGCGACGCCAGCGGCGCGCTGCTGATTCTGGACGAGATTCAGACGGGCTTCGGGCGCACCGGGACGCTGTTCGCCGTCGAACAGTACGACATCCAGCCCGACATCCTGGCCCTGGCCAAGTCCATCGCCGGCGGCCTGCCCATGGGAGCGACGCTGCTCGGGCCGAGCGTGGGCGAGTTGCCCCGGATGAGCCACGGCAGCACCTTCGGCGGCAATCCCCTGGCTGCGGCCGCGGCCCGGGCTGCACTGCGGGTGATGCAAGAGGAGCAATTGCCGCAGCGGGCAGCGCACCTAGGTGCGCTTATGAAAACGCGCTTAAGCGCGTTGAAAAGCCCGCTCATCCGCGAAGTGCGTGGCCTGGGGCTGATGATTGGCATCGAGCTGAAGATCAAGGTCGGGCCGGTGCTGCGGGCCCTGCAGGAGCGGGGCGTTCTGGCCCTGCCCGCGGGCGCAACTGTCCTTCGCCTTCTCCCGCCCCTGGTCATCACTCAGGAAGATATGGATCACGTCATCGACGTTATCTCCGAGGTTCTTGCACAATGAGTTTATGGCCGCGTGTAGTGAGTTACATATTCATCCAGTAATTGACGAATCATGCGTTGATAAGGAACGCCATACTTTTTGGCTTCCCGCTTGAAAAACGCCACACTCTCACTACTCAATGAAAGCGTGATCTTTACGGTCTCTCTTCGAAAGGCCAACCTTTCGGGAGAAGGCAGAAAGTCTTTTACAACCCTGACTTCTCCCATTGGTTCATCGGTATAAACGATTTTGTTTTTCATAAATTTTCTTTCCTCTGCGCCAATAGCCAGCGCCAAAAATACGAATGCGATCTTCTCGATATGTAAAACGGACTGTCAAGACGCCGCCATCCACTTCTCCGAGGCAGTAATAGCGTTTTTCCGACTCGGTGCTGTGACTAATATCTTCCAGAATCACCCGATTGGGGTCGGCAAAAGCGTATTGCGCCTTGAAAAACGAGACGCCATGCTTTTGTCGATTGATTTTATCCTTTCGTGGATTCCATTCGAATGTTGGCTTTGGCGGCTGTTCCATACAAATAGTATAACAAAAGTATGGTAGTTTTTCAATACTTGTCTGGTTTTTAGCAATTACCTTCCATCTGTTCATTCAATTGAGGCATCCACATGTCCCTCCAAAACTACAACATCATCGAATCCACCCTGCGAGAAGGCGAGCAGTTTATCGGCTCCAACTTCACCCGAGAAGACAAAATCCGCATCGCCCGAGCTCTGGACGCGTTCGGCGTCGAGTACCTGGAGCTCACCTCCCCCCTGGCATCGCCCGGCAGCATGGCCGACCTCAAGGCCATTACCGGGCTGGGCCTCAACGCCCGCATCCTCACCCACATCCGCTGCCGCATCGATGACGCCAAGATCGCTCTGGACACGGGCGTGGACGGGCTGGATGTCGTCATCGGCACCTCCTCGCAGTTGCGCCAATTCAGCCACGGGATGAGCATCGACCAGATCATCGATCTGGCCCAGGAAACTCTCACCTGGATCCGCCAGCAGGCGCCCGATATCGAGCTGCGCTTCAGCACCGAGGATTCCTTCCGCAGCGAGGAAAAAGAGCTGCTGCAAGTTTATCTGGCCGTGGACAAGCTGGGCGTGGTGGATCGCTTCGGCACGGCCGACACCGTGGGCATCGCCATCCCGACGCAGGTGGGGCGGCTGGTGGACACCTTACGCCGTCTCACCACCGCGGACATCGAATTTCATGGCCACAATGACTCGGGCAGCGCCATCGCCAACGCCTTTGCAGCGCTGGAGGCGGGCGCCACCCACATCGACACCAGCGTCCTCGGCATCGGCGAGCGCAACGGCATCACCTCGCTGGGCGGGCTGGTGGCCCGGATGTACACCTACGATCGGGAGACCACCCGCCGGAAATACCGTCTGGAGCAGTTGCGGGATGTGGAGTTGCTGGTTTCCGACATGGTGGGCGTGGACATCCCCTTCAACAATCCCGTAACCGGATTCAGCGCCTTCACCCACAAGGCGGGCATCCACGCCAAGGCTATCCTCAATGCGCCCGAGACCTACGAGGCCCTGAACCCGGCCGATTTCGGCCTCACCCGCTATCTCTCCATTGCCCACAAACTCACCGGCTGGAATGCGGTGAAAGCCCGGACCGAGCAGTTGGGCCTGAATCTCTCTCCCGACCAGATCAAAGCCCTCACCCGACATATCAAAACTCTGGCCGACGAACGCTCCCTCACCCTTGACGACGTGGACGAACTGCTGCATCACTGGGCCGACAATGATCAGCAAATGCAGGCCGACGCTGAGGCCCCTGTTCTGGCGTAGACGCCGACCATCTCTCAACCTCGAATCGCTATGCTTCCCCAAACCTTCACCCAAAAAGCCATCGCCCGGGCTGCGGGCCTGGATCGGATCGCCGTCGGCGAGATCGTGACCGTGCGTCCCGACCGCATCCTCAGCCACGACAACACCGCGGCCATCATCCGCATCTTCCAGCGTATGGGCGCAACCCACGTGCATGCGCCCGAGCGCCTGGTCATCGTGCTGGATCATGCGTCTCCTGCGCCCACGGCCACCCACGCCCGCAACCACGCGGAGATACGCGCGTTCGTGCGGGAGCAAGACCTTCCCCATTTTTTCGATGTAGGCCGGGGCATTTGCCACCAGGTCGTGGCCGAGGAGGCGCTGATCCTGCCCGGCGAAATGATCCTGGGCGCGGACAGCCACACGCCTCACGCCGGATGGATGGGCGCGTTCGGCGCGGGTGTGGGACGCAGCGAGGCGGCGGCGCTGTGGGCCACGGGCGAGCTATGGTTGCGCGTGCCCGCGGCCATCCGCATCACCCTGCACGGACAGCTCCAACCGGACGTTTCGGTCAAAGACCTGGGGCTGTGGATTCTCGGTGCCCTGGGCCAGAGCGGCGCAGCCTATCGGGCGGTTGAATTCGCGGGCGAGGGTGTGAGCACGCTTTCGCTGGAACAGCGCCAGGTGTTGCCGAATCTGATGGCCGAAGCGGGGGCCAAAAACGCCTACATGCCCCCCGACGAAGCGGTATTCGACTGGCTGGCGGAGAGGCTGGTAAACAGTCAATCGTTATCAGTCAATAGTGAACAGTTGCGGGCGATGGCTCTGTATCCCGATGACGATGCGGCCTACGAAGCGGTATTGTCGGTGAATTTAAGCCAGGTGACGCCAGCCGTGGCCTTGCCGCATCGGCCCGATCAAGTCGTTGCCCTGGCCAAAGCCGCAG